>CAZOOS010000012.1:16317-32003 GCA_964581475.1 uncultured Hyphomicrobium sp. | reverse complement strand
ACGGTGCTTGCCGATCTCGTATCGGCGGAAGCGGAGCGCCTCGCACGGCGGAGCTGACGATGGTGAAGGTGAGGCACTGGCGCATGGCATATCGCGACCGTAAAAAAGGCGTCGGCAGCGCATTCGGCATGGACCCCATTCTCCCCAGACTCGAGCGCGAGACACGCCGCCGCCGCCGCGCACCGATGTTCCGCCATCAGCGCGTGCCCGTGCGCATGCTGGTGCCGAACTTCTTTACACTGCTGGCGCTCTGCGCCGGCCTGACCTCCATCCGCATGTCGATCGAAGGTCGCTACGAGCTGGCGCTGGGCGCCATCGTGTTCGCCGCCATGCTCGACGGCGTCGACGGTCGCGTCGCCCGCTTGCTGAAGGCGTCCTCGCGCTTCGGCGCCGAACTCGACAGCCTCGCCGACTTCGTCAATTTCGGCGTCGCTCCCGCGTTCCTTATCTTCACCTGGGGCCTCGGCGACCTCAAAAGCCTCGGCTGGATATGCGTGATGATCTTTGCGCTCGCCTCGGCGCTGCGCCTGGCGCGATTCAACATCGCCCTCGACGAGGACAAGCCCAAGTGGCAGTCGGCCTACTTCAGCGGCATGCCGACGCCGGCCGCGGCGATCGTGGTGCTGCTGCCCGTCTACGTCGAGCACCTCGGCTTCGTGGGCGTGCGCACCAACCCGCTCATGCTCGACGTGGTGCTGGTCTATACACTGCTCATCGCCTTCATGATGGTGTCGACGATCCCGACCTTTTCCGGAAAGCTGCTGGGCGAGCGCATTTCACGCGAGTACGTGCTGCCGCTGTTCATGCTGGTGATCGGCTTCGTCGCGCTGCTGATCACCTACCCGTTCGGGACGCTGACGGGCGCCTGCCTCATCTATCTGGCGACCATACCCGTTAGCTGGCGGCGCTACGGGCAGATGCTCGCTGCTGCGCCGCCGGCGCCTGCCAGCGAGCCAGACAGCGCGCCGCGGCGGGTGGTGGCCCTGCGTTCGGGCGAGCCGCCGTCGCCGACGCGCTGACGCGACGGCTAGCGCTGCTGACGCTGGATGAGCCGGTCGCGCAGAGATTTCAGTGCCGAGCCCGGCACTTCCTTTTCCTCGGACACCGTCTCAGGCGGCCCCGGCGGTTGGGCGACGTCCTTGCGCAAGCCGGCGGTCGGCCGCGCCGGCTGCATGTTCGCTGGACGCGGCGAGCCATAGGCGGCGCCGGGCGACGTCGGCGGCACCGGACGCGCGATCTCGGGCTCGCGCCGCGGCGCCGGCTCGGGCCAGCGCGTCTCGACGGGTCGCGCGGCTTCTGCTGGTGGCGGCACGCCGGCCTCGGCGCCGAACGGGTCGACGAGGAACGCCGGGTGTTGACCGAGGTCGCCGCCGGCGCCGATGTCGGACGTGCGCCATTTCTCGACGACTTGCTCGAGAAAGCCTTCGTCGCCTACTGAGCGCTGCCAATGCTCCGTGAAACGCGCGGTAGTCGAGCGCGGCAGGCAGTTCGGCGGCAGCTCGTCGAACTTGATGCGCACCGGCAGGGCTACGCCGTCGCCGAAGGCGAGCGCCTCACGCTGGCCGAGCGACGGCAGGAACTCCAGCAAGCCCGAGCCGGTGTCGGTGATGGCCGAGTTGACGATCTCCTGGTCGCGATCGTTCGACATGCGCAGCGCGAACACTGTGTTGCACTGGGACAAGATCGTCGGATCGACCTCGGAGGGGCGCTGCGAGACGATGCACAGCGCAACGCCGTACTTGCGGCCTTCCTTGGCGATCTTGGCGATGGCGCGTTTGCACGGCTCGAAGCCGAGATGGTCCGACGCCGGGACATAGCGATGCGCTTCCTCGCAGACGAGCGTCAATGGCACCTTGCCCTCGCTCCAATGCGCGAAGTCGAAGGTCATGCGCGCCAGAACCGAGACGACGACGTTGATGATCTCCGTCGGCAGGCCGGTCAACTCGACGATGGTGATCGGCTTGTTGTTGACCGGGACGCGGAAGATGCGGCTCAACACCTGCGTCATGCCGTCGTAAACGGTGAGCGAGCCGAACATGAAGGCGTAGCGACCGTCCTGCGAGATGGAATCGATGCGCGTGCGCAGTTGCCGGTAGGGCGATAGGTCCCTCTTGTTCTCCAGCTTGCCCATGCGCTCGTCGATGAGGCCGGTCAGGTCGGAGACGCGGTAGGGAACCGGCGTGTCGACGGTGAAGCGCGCCTGCTCGGGCAGCGGGCGGCGCATCGGCTGGTTGTCGCGCGCGCGGCCGGCGCTATAGCGCGCCTTGGCGATGGGAATGAGCTCCTGCAGAATCTCGATCTCGGCCTTTCGCGAGGGATCGGAGATCAGCACCTCGACGACTTCCTCGAAGTTGAGCAGCCAGAACGGAAGTTGCATGTTGCGCGGGCTGATGACCTCCGCCCATTCGCTGAACGCGGTGGCGTATTCGTTGTGCGGATCGAGCAGCACGATATGCGCCGCCGGATTGCGTTCCAGGATCGCGCGCAGGATGAGGGCCGTGGTGCACGATTTGCCCGTGCCGGTGGTGCCGAGAATGGCGAGATGCTTGCCGAGCAGTTCGTCGACACGGACCATCGCCGGAATGGTGCTGTCCTGGCGGATGCAGCCGACACGTACCGAGCGGCTCGGGTCGCCGCAGAAGGCCGCGCTGAGTTCGGCCTTGGAAGCAACGCGCACGCGGTCGCCGAGCGAGGGATAAGCGGTGACACCGCGGGCGAAGATGGTCGCCTGGCCGGTCTGGTCGCGCCAGAGCTCGCCGACGAGGCCAAGCTCGGCGATCCAGATCTCCGTCTCATCGTCGCGGTGCGCCGGCACCGGCACGCTGAGGGCTGAGACGATGGCCAACACGACGGTGTTGGCGGTGTCGATGGCCATTAGCGTGCCCATGTCGGGCTTCTCGGCGGGGCGTCCCCGGCCGTACTTGAGGCTGTCGAGCAGCACGATCGCCTTGGAGCCGGTCACCGAGACGATGCGCCCCAGCGATTTGTCGCCTGCCGCGGGGAAGCGTGCGGCGCCGGGCATGGCCAATTGCATGTCTGCTACGTCGCTCACAATGCGTGCTCCTGGGGGCTAACCGCGTCGTCGGCGTCGGCAGCGAGAATGGGAAAGCGCACCTCTACCGATGTGCCTGCGCCCTTCTTGCTTCTTATGCTGAGCTCGCCGCCGTGCAGTTGCACGAGGGCGCGGGCGATGGGCAACCCGAGGCCGGTGCCTTCGCGCCAGCGGGCGTGGCTTGCGTCGACCTGGCCGAAAGGCGTCAGCGCCACCGAGACCTCCTCCGGTGTCATGCCCACACCCGTGTCGCGCACTATCACGAGTACGATATTGCACCGGCTCTCGGCGATGACTTCCACGGTGCCGCCGTCGCGCGTGAACTTCAGCGCGTTGGAGATGAGGTTGGTGAACACCTGGCGCAGGCGAACGCCGTCGCCGCTGACGTGCGGCAGCTCGGGCTCGATGCGTTCATCGAGCAGCACGCCCGCATTTTCGGCCATGAGCCGGAACGAGGAGGCCGAGGCGCTGAGCACCTCGCCGAGGTTCACCTCGTGCGGATCCATGAGGCACTTGCCGCTCTGGATCTTCGAGATGTCGAGGATGTTGTTGATGACGGCGAGCAGGTGGCCGGCGGCGTCGTGAATGAGATTGGCGTAGTCGGCGACTTCCTTGCCCGAGAGCTGCCGCTGGTCTTGTTCGGAGAGCAGCTTGGAGAAGCCGATGATAGCGTTGAGCGGCGTGCGCAGCTCGTGGCTCATATTGGCGATGAATTCGGATTTGACCTTGCTTGCGAGTTCGGCCTCTACGCGGGCGGAGTGCTCGGCAACGCGCGCGCGATGGCGAAGTATCGCGTCGCCCAACAGCGAAGCGTACTCGTTCATGAGGGAGGCGGTCTTATGGTTGGCGAACGGGCCGCTGAACATCGCTGCTTTGCTTGTTGCTATCGCGGCGAGGCTAGTCGGCCGCGACTAACGAACTGTTAAGCGCCGTCTGTTCCTGGAACGAACAAAGCGTTTAGCGGCGTGTCGCGCCGGCACGTCGAAAGTGGCGGATTTAACGGGTGACGAAGCGGAACGGTACCTGCACTTCCAGGGGTCCGCTGGCGATCTCCTGCGGCAGGGGCGGGAAGGGCGCGGCGCGGTCGAGCGCCGCCATGGCCGCCTCGTCGAGGATCTTGGAACCGGAGCTCTGCTGCACGGTGCGCGAAAGCAACTCTCCCTTCGGGCCGACGGTGAACTTGATCAGCACGGTTCCCGAAATGGTCGAGCGCGGATTGACCTTGCTGCGCTCCAGCGTTTTACGCACATGGCCGAGGTAGGCGCGGCGCTGCGTGGTATCGCCGCCTTCCTGTGCGGCGCCGGAACTCTTCTCGATGAGGGTCGCCACCTGCGGGGCCTGCTCCGCGACCGCAACCTCCTGCGGGCGGTCCTCCTCGACGGGCTTGGGCTCCTCGGACATGACTTGCTCGTCGTGCTTGCCTTCCGTCGAGGTGACGACGTCGGTCAGCTCCGGCTTGATCTCTTCGACCGGCTGGGGAACCTCCGCCGCCTGGATCGGCGGAATGTCGACCGTCTCGATCATCTCCTCGGCTTCGCCGAACTTGGCGAGACCCTCGATCGCGACGCCCTGCTCGACGACGACTAGATCGTCGCCGGTACCGGCTTCAAGCGCTGCGCCGCCGCCAAAGCTCATCAGCGGCAGGAACAGTGCCGCGTGCAGTGCGAGCGAGAGGATGATGGTGACGAAGCGAAGCATCTTTATCAATCGAATGAGTTACGGAGCGGCTTTGGGCGACGGTTGCGACAAGAGTGAGACGCGCTGATAGCCGGTTTCGCCGACGCGGCCCAGTAGTTCCATCACCTCGCCATATGGGATCTTGCGGTCGGCGCGGACGTACACGACCGTATCACCTTCCTGCGAGCGCAAGGCGATGAGGCGATTGACGAGGCTGCCGCGGCCGACCGGCTCGTCGCGAATGTAGAGATTGCCGTCGGGCGCCAGCGTGACGACCATCGGCTTGCGCACCTTCTCGAGCTTCGTCGCCGACGTTTTCGGCAGGTCGACCGGCACGCCCTGGACCATCAGGGGCGCGGCGACCATGAATACGATGAGCAGCACGAGCATCACGTCGACGAACGGCGTGACGTTGATCTCGGCGAGAGGCCTGTACTCCTCCATGTCCTCATCGCCCGAGCCACCGCCGGACGATGGCAATGCCATGCCCATCTAGCCCACTCCTTCGAGGCGAACGGGACCTTCGCTCTGCCCGCGCGCGATGGCGCGGGCCAACGTCGCGATGCTAGTGCCGGCCTTCTCTCCCGAGCGGCCGAGCGACACGGTGATTTGGTTGTAGGCGACCACGGCCGGGATGGCGGCGGCGAGGCCGAGCGCCGTCGCGAACAGCGCCTCGGCGATGCCGGGAGCGACGACGGCGAGGCTCGTATCCTTCGCCTGGGCGATGGCGGTGAAGCTGTTCATGATGCCCCACACGGTGCCGAGCAGTCCGATGAACGGCGAGGCGGAGCCGACGGTGGCGAGGAACGACAGGCCTGTCTCGATGCGTCGCATCTCGGTCTTGAGGGCCGCACGCATGGAGCGCTCCACGCGTGCGCGCAGCTCGTTGCGGCTCTCGCCGCGAGCAACGCCGTCGGCCCATTCACCCTGCGCTGCGGCCTGCACGGCGCCCACGATCCCGCGCCCGCGATCAGGCGACAGCCGTCCGGCGGCGGCCTGACGGGCAAGCTGGCGGACCTGATTTTTCAGGATCATGAGGCGCATGGCCTTTTCGAAGATCAGCGCCCAGCACAGCACCGAGCAGATGGCGAGCAGAAGCATGATCGCCTGCACGAACGGATCGGCGTGGGAGATGAGGCCGATGAGCGAGAAGTCGCGGCCTTCGACTGCGATGTTCGGTTCCAATAAAGTACCCTTACTTAGAAATTTCGACCTTTGTCAGCGACTTGACCTTGAGGCGAGCCAGACAGTCGGTCGCCGGCCCGGACGATGTGCGGCAGTCCATGACATCATTGATCAGGAAGCTGCCGATGCCGTCGCACTGCGCGCCGTCGAGATCGAACAGCTTCACCGACCGTTTGTCCGGACGCACGGGCGCCAAATCGAGGGCGAAGCGCCGCCCGACGATGCCGTCCGTCTGGAACATGACGAGGTCGAGCTTGAAGGCATCATAGGACGTCGGCGTTGGATTGGTGACGACCACGTAGGCGCGGCAGCCCTTGTCGGACTTCTCGATCTTGTTGAGCTCGAGGGTGATGCCGTCGCTGCTCTCGGGTTGTGCGGGCGCCGTGGCGGCGGGATTGTCTTGGGCATGGGCGACGCCGGCCAGAACACACGCCGCGAAGGCGGCAAGAAGCGATTTCAGGATCATTGCACTCACAGGTCGCAACCAATTCATTCGCTTGCTCGGTGACTGACGGGGCGACGTACGACTGCCCAGTCATCAAGGGCTTGGCGGTGGACGTACGCTCAATTGAGCGTGGCACGATCGACGGCGTTCCCGTCCGCTGCCTACGGCGCATGCGGCTTGCGCATGTTTCTCTCCCTCTGCCGGCTGACACTGCGCTACCCGCGCGAGTCAGCTCCGTTTTTTTGCCGGTCTCGGGGGTGATCGGCGGCGGTAGGTCGCAGCCGCTCAGCGAGTTTGTCCCCCTCGCCGTTTGGCGAAGTAACACTGCGCAGACGAGCCCTGTCAAACACGGAAAAACAAGACGTTGTGATCGGGAAGTATTCAACCAACGATCGGGAATTATTCCCGAATTCGATGCGCAAGGGACACACCCGCAGCGGGTTATAGTGTAGCGCGTTGGTCGAACCTTGACCGTTATGCGGCACGGCATTCTTTTGGGTGAGTTAATTACGGTCGATGTCAAAAAATAATCCCGTCAACGGGAAAGTTTGAAATCGGTCGACTGCCGGATCGAGGCCCGCGAACGGTGGCAGTTCGCAAGGAAGCTTCACCGGAATGAAGTCGGTGGGTGTCAGTCACCTCGCGTACTGCTGGGGGAGTAACGGTGATGCGTTTCGCGTCTGCGTTTGCGTGTGTATTGTGCCTTGTTTCTCTAACTGCTGCGCCGGCCATAGCGCAGGATGCAGGGGGCGCAACGCCTCCCCCGCCGGCCCCGCCAGCCGCTTCCGCCGCCGTTGAGGAACTCCCCGCCGTCGAGGTTGTGCAGGATACGCCGGCTCAGAAGGCCGCCAAGGCCAAGAAGAAGGCGCCGGCCGTTTCGCCTCTTAGCGGCGTCAGCACTGCTTCGACGGGTGCCGGCACGCAGAGCACCGGCGGCGCTTCTTCTGGTGTGCCGGCAGCCGTCGCCGCGCCGATCACAGTACCGAGCGCGGTCACCAACGTGACGGATAGCGACATCGAGCAGGAAGGCACTGGCTCGATCCAGCAGACGCTGCAACAGAAAGTGCCGGGCATCATCATCTCCGACGCTGCCGGCAACCCGCTGCGCGCCGAGTTGTCCTACCGTGGCTTCGACGCCTCGCCGGTCAGCGGCCGCTCGCAGGGCGTCGCCGTCTACCAGAACGGCGTGCGCATCAACGAGGCCTTTGGCGATGTGGTGAACTGGGACGTGCTTCCGAGTAACGCCATTTCCTCCATGTCGGTCGTCAGCAACAACCCGTCGTTCGGCTTGAACGCACTCGGCGGCGCCGTCAGCATCACGATGAAGGACGGCTTCAGCTATCAGGGCGGGGAGCTCGACGTCATGTTCGGCTCGTTCGGCCGCAAGCAGGTCGGCATCCAGGCCGGCGGTGCCAGCGGTAACGCCGGCATCTATGTCGCCGGCGAATGGTTCGAGGACGATGGCTTCCGCCACTTCTCTGACAGCGAGGTCCGGCGCTTCTACGGCGACCTCGGCCTCAAGGGCACTTTCGCTGAGGTTCATTTTAGCCTGACCGCGGCCGACAACCATTTCGGCGCCACGTCAGCCGCGCCGATCGAGCTGCTCGACCGGAGCTGGAGCAACACTTTCACCTCGCCGCAGACGACCGACCTCGAAGTCTACATGCCGACGATCTCCGCCTCGGTGAAGGCGACCGAAACGCTGACCTTCTCCGGCGTCGGCTACTACCGCCGCTACAAGAACCGTGTGGTGGACGGCAACATGACTGAAATCGAAGGCTGCGATCCCGATCAGCTCATTCCGCCGGGGGTGAATTCTTTGTGCCTCGACGACACTGAGCAAGTCTTCGACCTCAATGGCGATCCCATCGCTGAAGATATTGCTCCCGACGACAGATTGGGCTCTATCGAGCGGCTGGCCACGAGCAGCGAGAGCTGGGGCGGGGCCGTGGAGGCGCAAGAGAAGGCCAAGCTGTTTGGCCTACCCAACCTGTTCCTGGCCGGCGTCTCTTACGACCATGGCAGCTCGAACTACAAGACCTCGAGCGAGCTAGGCGTAATACAGCCGGACTACGTAGTCGCCGGCACGGGCGTCTTTGTTGGCGGCGTGGATCACGCCCCGGACGAAGGCGATGAGCTGGCGCCGCGCAACCTTCTCTCCAAGAACACCTACATCGGCCTCTATTTCTCCAATGCGCTTGAGGTGACGGATCAGCTCACCGTGACCGTGGGCGGCCGCTACAATCATGCGACCATCCAATTGGAGGATAAGACGGGGCTGTTTCCGAATCTCAATGCCACCAATAGATATGAGCGCTTCAATCCGATGGCGGGCGCCAACTATGAGCTGCTGAAGGGCCTTTCCGTCTATGGCGGCTACTCGGAATCAAACCGCGCCCCGACGCCGGCCGAACTCGGTTGCGCGGAGGAAGACAATCCCTGCCTCATCGAGAGCTTCCTCACCGACGACCCGCCGCTGGAGCAGGTGGTCGGACGCACGGGGGAAGTCGGCCTGCGTGGCCAAGGCGCCAACGGCCCCGACCGCTTCACCTGGTCGGCCGGGTTGTTCCGCACGCTCGCCTCCGATGACATCCTGCCTATCACGGAAGACGGCCGCATCTTCTTCGTGAATGCCGGCAATACACTGCGCCAAGGCGTCGAGCTGTCGGCGACGTACGAAACGCGCACGTGGCAGGTGTACGGTTCATATGCGTTTGTCGACGCCAGGCTCGACAAGTGCACCAATCCCGACGACACAGGCCAATGCGCCTTCCTCAACGCCGGCGACCGCCTGCCGGGCATTCCGCAGCACCGCTTCAAGGCCGGAGTTGAATACTGGGTGACTCCCGAGTGGAAGGTTGGCACCGACCTCGTCGCTGCGACCAACTCGCCATTTTTCCCCAACGCGGAAGGCAGCGGAGACGACCTTGCCAGCTACGCGCGCATCGACCTGAACACGTCCTACGACGTGACGAAGAACGTCCAGCTCTATGGCCTCGTGAAGAACCTCTTCAACTCGAAGTACGGTCTCTACGGCACGTACTACGAGGTCGACGATGTAAGCGATACTGACATCGCCATTGGCGGGCCGGGTCTCACGGATCCGCGCACCATCTCGCCATCGATGCCTTTCGCGGCCTATGGCGGTGTCAAGATCAAGTACTGACCTCAACGCACCGGGCGGCTGCCTGCTCGCCGTCCTCGTCACAACAAGGCCCTCCTCACCCCGTGCGGAGGGCCTTCGTCGTTGGCGAGCTGTGGATGACGCGTGCGTGGCGTGCGCGCAACTTTTGCGCGGCGATACACAGTTACACACTCGCACCGCGCTTGACGCGGTGATTGCCGCATTACCCAATTCTTTGGGTGCGACAAAGTGAGTCGCGGGGCAAATCAAGAAAAATTCGGGAAAAAATCCCGAAAACATATAACGCCAATGCCCGGCGGTGTGGTGGTGGCGTTTTGCGGGAGTAAAGGCGGAAAGAAATCGAGCCTGGGGGGCGATATGCACGGCAGGGGTCTTTTGCGGCTGGTACGAGCGGCCGGAGTGACGGCACTCATTTCGCTTCCGGTTGCCGCGCAACAGACCACGCCGCAGACGCAGCCTTCGCCGCCACCCGCGGGTGGCGGCGCGGCATCCACGCCGAGCACGACCACACCCGGCACCACGACTCCGGGCACCACGACTCCGGGCGCCGCGGCTCCCGGCACCGCTCCGAACGCGGCCGCTCCGCCGACGCCGGCCCCAGCCGCGAACCAATTGCCACCCGTTGAAGTGATCCAAAAGAAGGCGCAGCCGGCTCCGAAGGCTGCCGCCAAGAAGTCGCCGCCGAAGAAACAAGCGGCCGCCCCGGCGCCGGCCCCGCCATCCGCCGAACCGCCGCCGCAGCTCGATACGCCGGCAACGTATGGGCCGGGCGAAGGCGGCATCGACAGCGGCACCGTGCAGATGTCGCCGGTGGAAGGCAGTGCCATTCCGATCGGCAAGTTTCCCGGTGCCGTGGGCCGCGGCAGCGCCGAGGACATCAACCGCACCGGCTACACCTATGCGCCGGAAGTGCTGCAGCAGACGGTGCCGGGCGTCATTATTGGCGACGCGCAGGGCAACGTCTTCCAGCGCAACCTGCAATACCGCGGCTTTGAATCTTCGCCCGTCAATGGCGTGCCGCAGGGCCTCGCCGTCTATCAGAATGGCGTGCGCATCAACGAAAGCTTCGGCGACATCGTCAACTACGACTTCCTGCCCGACAACGCCATCGACGGCATGACCATCATCGGCGCCAACCCGGTGTTCGGCCTCAACGCCATCGGCGGCGCCGTGACCATCTTCATGCGCGACGGCTTCAACTACCAGGGCGCCGAGCTGGATGTGCGCGGCGGCTCCTTCGGCCGCTACCAGGGATCGCTGACCGTCGGCAACAACGACGGAAGCTGGGGCAGCTTCCTGGCGTTGGAAGGCATTCATGACAACGGCTACCGCGATTTCTCCGCGTCGCGCATCCGCCGCATGTACGCCGACTTAGGCGCTAAAGGCGACGGCAGCGAGTTCCACCTCAACTTCACCGGCGCCGCAAACTACGTCGGCGTCACGGCGGCGGCCCCCGTGCAGCTGCTCGACATGAGCTGGTCGAACACCTTCACCTCGCCGCAGACGACCAAAAACCAGGTGGCGATGACCTCGCTCAACGGCCAGATTGAGGTGTCCCCAACCTGGACGCTGTCCGGTGTCGGCTACTACCGCTGGTTCAAGCAGTCGCATGTCGACGGCAACATCTCCGAGGCCGACGATTGCGCGGGCGATCCGACAATCCTCTGTCTTGAGGGTGACGACGCGCTCGAACTCGGAGGCATCGGCCCGGGTGTCAATCCTGATGGATCGATCCCCTCGGACATAGCTGATCCGCTCGGCTCGCTCGACAACACCTCGCAGCTGGCCAACAGCTTCGGCTTCGCCGGCCAGGGCGTCGACAAGTCGAAGCTGTTCGGTCTGGGCAACCAGTTCCTCATCGGCGCCAGCTACGACCGCGGCAACGTTGCTTATGGCGCGGCGTCGACCCTCGGATCGTTCTCGCCCAAGTTCGTCGTCAACAGCCTCGGCATCGAGCTGGTCGCGCCAAACGAGATTTCGCCGCGCGATCTGACGACCATCAACGACTACTACGGTGTCTATTTCTCCAACACGACGGACCTGACCAGCGACCTCACATTGACCGTCGGCGGCCGCTACAATTTCGCCCGCGTGCAGCTCATCGACGAGACGGGCACCGCCCCGCAGCTCAATGGCGACAACACCTTCCAGCGCTTCAACCCGATGGTCGGCGGCACTTACCTCATCCAGCCGGGGCTGACGCTCTACGCCAGCTACGCGGAAGCCAACCGTGCACCCACGCCCGCCGAGCTCGCCTGCGCCGATCCGAACTTCCCGTGCTTGCTAGAGAGCTTCTTGACCGCCGATCCGCCGCTCGACCAGGTCGTCTCGCACACCTGGGAGCTCGGTTTACGCGGCAAGATGCTCGGCAACAGCAACGAGCGGTTCGAGTGGAGCGCCGGACTATTCCGCGCCCTCAACAGCGACGACATCATCACCATTGCCGACCAGATCTCAGGCCGCGGCTATTTCGACAACGTCGGCGACACGCTGCGGCAGGGCATCGAGATCGGCGGTCGCTACACCGATAGGCGCTGGATGCTGTATGCGAACTATGCGCTCGTCGACGCTACGTTCCAGTCGAGCTTCATCGTCGCCTCGCCCAACAATCCCTCGCCGGCCGCATTCAACTGCGATGATGGCCCGCCGGGGCCGCCGGACCCCGATGAGGAAGTCTGCGTGCAGGTCAATTCCGGCGACACCATCCCTGGCATTCCGCTCAACCGATTCAAGGCCGGCTTCGACTACATGATCACCGAGAAGTGGAAGTTCGGCGCCGATCTCGTCGCCGCTTCGAGCCAGGTTTTCTTTGGCGACGAAGGCAACGACAACGCCCCGCTGCCCGGTTACGCCAAGGTCGACCTGCACACTTTCTACGACGTAACCGAGAACGTGCAGCTCTACGGCCTCGTCTACAATCTGTTCAACTCGCACTACGGCCTGTTCGGCAACTTCTTCGACCTCGAGGCGGCCAACGAAGCCTCGGAAGCCAACCCGGCGACGGGCGTTGACTTCTTCACTAACCCGCGCACGATCACGCCGGCGCCGCCGATCACGGCTTACGCCGGCATGAAGATCCACTACTGATCAACGCTTGAGTTTCAGCATCTCGCGCGGGCGCCTCGGGTCACCGGGGCGCCCGTTCCGCCTCTACATCCGGGTGACGTAGGCGCGGCCTTCGATGACATCGTATTCGCACGTCGGCGGGGTCTCGCCGCCGGCCAGCGTCAGCACCACGTGCGGGTGTCTGAAGCGCGCCGGCCAGCGCTCGCTGCGCAGTTGCCAGATGCGCACATCGACATTCGAACGGCCGATGACGACGTCGACGGAATTGGGCCGCGTCCAAAGCGAGGCGCCGGCCCTGGCGCGGAACACTTGCTGGCTCTGGCAGGCGGCGATGGCCCGCTCGCGGAAGGCGCCGATGAGCGCCTCCTGCGCTCCGTCGCGGTAAAGGCGGTCCTGGGCCCAGATTTTCGCACCCGCTAGCAAGGCGAGCGCGATGACGAGAACTCTCAGCATGACGGCGTGCTCCCACACGCAGGGCGGAAAAAGGGCCCGCGGACCGCGACTGCGGCCCCCTCGCCGGGCAGCGCCGAGTTTCCCCGGGGTTGGTGAAGAAAGAGTTGCCGATCGTATCGCCGCGCTTGTCAGGGGGCCTTCATTGCGGCATGGATCGCGGCCAAGTCCGCATCCAGCTCGACCACGATCGCAATTCCGGGGAAACCGCCCATGAGCAAGAAGAAAATCCTGATCACCTGGCCTCTGCCGGAGGCCGTCATGGCGCGCGCCCGGGAGACCTACGACGTCATCGCCCATGGCGATAACCCGAAGATCACCGTCGACGAGATGCTGGAGACGGCCAAGTCGGTCGACGCCATCCTGCTGACGCTCAACGAGAAGTGCCCCAAGGCCGTCATCGATCGCGTGCCCGAGAACATCAAATGCATCTCGACGTTCTCCATCGGCTTCGATCACATCGATCTCGAAGCCTGCGAGGCGCGCGGCATCAAGGTCGGCAATGCCCCGCACGGCGTCACCGTCGCCACGGCCGAGATCGCCATGCTGCTGCTGCTTGGCTCGGCGCGCCGCGCTGCCGAGGGCGAGCGTATGCTCCGCTCGCGCTCCTGGCCCGGCTGGCAACCGCTGCAACTCGTCGGCCAGCGGCTCGATAACAAGAAGCTCGGCATCTACGGCTTCGGCAAGATCGGGCAGGCGCTCGCGCAGCGCGCCCGTGGCTTCGACATGGAAATCCACTATTACGACATCTACCGGGCCAAGCCCGAGGTCGAGGCGAAGTACAACGCCACGTATCACGATAGCCTCGACAGCCTTTTGAAGATTTCGCAGTTCTTCTCCATCAACGCGCCGTCGACGCCGGAGACGCGCTACTTCTTCAACAAGGACGTGATCGAGAAGCTGCCGCAGGGCGCTATTGTCGTGAACACGGCGCGCGGCGACCTTGTCAAGGACGACGATATGATCGCAGCTCTCAAGTCGGGCCGGCTCGCCTATGCCGGCCTTGATGTTTTCGCCGGCGAGCCGAAGATCAACGAGGGCTACTACGACCTGCCCAACACGTTCTTGTTCCCGCACCTCGGCTCGGCGGCGATCGAGGCGCGCAATCAGATGGGCTATGAGGCCCTCGACAACATCGACGCGTTCTTCGCCGGCAAGGAGATGCCGTTCAAGCTGGCATAGTGCGACAGGGGACAAAAAGCTAACAACAAGACGGGGAAGCTCGGGGGAGTGTTTGAAATGGCGCTGGGTCCGCCTGGGGAGGCGGGTCGCGCGCGCAACGAGGAGCACCGCCCATGGACCCGATCGAGCCGACCACCCACGTGCAGACGACAGGCGAGCAGAAAGCCGAGCCGCGCAGCAGCTCCCGCTTCGCTGATACGGCCGTTTGGATGCGCGGGCTTTACATGCTGCTGCTGGTGCTGGCTTTCGGCGTCGCCCAGACGCTGCTGTGCGTGACGGCAATCGCGCAGTTCCTTTGGCTTCTGTTCGCCGGCGAGGCCAACGGCCAGATCGCCAAGTTCGGCAATTCGCTGGCCCGCTGGCTTGCCGATGCCGCGCGCTTCCTGTCGTGCGCCAGTGACGCCAAGCCGTTTCCTTGGGCGCCGTGGCCACCGGCGCTCTGACCCGGTTTCCGGCGCAGCAGCGGGTGCGGATTCAGGTGGAGATTTCGCCCGCCAGCCACCGGGCTGTGCGCAACAGCCGCCCGTCGTCGTGGCGCAAACCGACAAGTTGCACGCCGACCGGCAGGCCCCTCGCCTCGAGCAGCGGCAGCGATACGGTTGGCATGCCGAGATAGGTCCACAGCCCGTTCATGATCGGGCTGCCGGTGACCGCGTGGCCTTCAAGAGCGGGGCCGAGTGCGGCGGGCGTGAGGACGGCGCTGAAGCCCTTGAGCGCGGCCGCCACGGCGCGATAGGCCGGCTCGCGGCCGGTGATGGCGCGCAGATATTCCTGCGCGTCGATGGCGAGGCCCGTTTCAAGGCGCTGCGTCAAGCCCGGCGAGATGAGCTCCGGCGCCTGCTGCAGCAGCGGGCCGTAGTAGTGCGCGTTCTCTGCCAACTGCACGATGCGCTGCCATTCGATGACATCGGCAAGCACCGGGATGTCGATCTCGACGGCGCGGTCACCGAGGCCGTCGGCATAGGCTTCGAACGTCGCGCGCATCTCCGCGTCGGCATCCGGCCAGGACGGCGTTTTGACGAACGCCAGCCGCGGCGGCATCGGCGGCTTGGAGCGCGCCGTGCCGAGCAAGCCCGGGCGGCTGCGGCGGAAGCTCGTCGCGTCGTCTCCCTCGAACGCCGTCATGCAGTCGGTGACAAGCGCCAGATCCTCGATCGAGCGGGCGTAGAGACCGACCGTATCCAGCGTGTGCGATTGCATGAGCACGCCCGCGCGCGGCACGAGGCCGAGGGTCGGTTTGAAGCCATAGACGCCGCAGAATGACGCCGGCCGGATGATCGAGCCGGCCGTCTGACTGCCGAGGGCGGCAGGCACCATGCGGTCGGCAACAGCGGCGGCGGAGCCGGCCGACGAGCCGCCCGGCGTGTGCGCCAGATTGCGCGGGTTGCGCGTCCTTGCCGGCGTCAGCAGCGCGAGCTCCGTCGTCACCGTCTTGCCCATGATGACGGCGCCCGCATCGCGCAGCGCGGCGACGCACGTCGCGT
>CAZOOS010000012.1:5202-16217 GCA_964581475.1 uncultured Hyphomicrobium sp. | reverse complement strand
GTCTTGCCCATGATGACGGCGCCCGCATCGCGCAGCGCGGCGACGCACGTCGCGTCGCGTTCGGAGCGCCGCCCGGCGAAAATGGGCGAGCCGTTCTCGGTCGGCATGTCGGCGGTGTCGAAGATATCTTTGACGCCGATCGGCACCCCGTGCAGCGCGCCCGTCGCTTCCCCCGTGCGCAGGGTGGCGTCGGCTTCTCGCGCCTGGGCCAGGGCGAGGTCGGGATCGAGATGCGCCCAGGCCTGCACATCGTCCTCGCGCGCGGCGATGCGCTGCAGGCAAGCGGTCACCAGCGTCTCGGAGGAAAGTTCACCCTTGCGGATGGCATCCGCGGCGGAGGTGGCCGTTAGCATTGTCGGGTCCGGCATTCGGCGGCGGCTCATACTTTCGGACGGGACCAAGGGAACATTTGCAGCCGCTGCGGCGATGGCGTGCGGCGCCTCGGCCACAGGTCCACAGATGCGCGGTTTAGACATCCCTTAGCGGGCGCCCTCATTCTTCTCAATCCCCGTGCAGACGGCTTGACGGGCCTTCGTTTTACTACCTATAGCTGCTGCCTTCGCCGACAAAAGAATACCCCCTGGGGTGCCTCGTGCTCGGTTTCGACCGGGAGTGGGCGCGCAAGGGATTGCTGCGACATGCGCTGAGCATTGCGAGGGAAGAGACAATGGCCAATCAGACCGGCCGGCATTTTCTACAGATCCCCGGACCGACGCCGATTCCGGAGCGGATCCTCAATGCCATGTCGCGGCAGATGCTCGATCATCGCGGCCCGACCTTCGGCGAGTTCGGTCTGAAGCTGCTGGCCGACGTCAAGACGATCTTCAAGACGGCCAACTCGGTCGTCATCTATCCCGCGTCCGGGACGGGCGCCTGGGAGGCCGGATTCGTCAACACGCTGTCGCCGGGCGACAAGATCCTCATCGTCGAGACCGGCCAGTTCGCCGTCCTGTGGCGCAACATGGCCGAGCGCCTGGGCCTCAAGCCCGAGGTGATCCCGACCGATTGGCACAGCGGCGCCGATGCCAATGCCGTCGAAGCGCGCCTCAAGAAGGACAAGGCGCACGACATCAAAGCCGTATGCGTGGTGCACAACGAGACCTCGACGGGTGCGCGCACGTGGATCGACGAGATCCGCAAAGCGATGGACGGCGCCAAGCATCCGGCCCTGCTGATGGTGGATGCCGTCTCGTCGCTGGCGGCCATGGAATTCCGCCACGACGAGTGGGGCGTCGATGTCGCCGTTTCCGGCTCGCAAAAGGGCCTGATGCTGCCGCCGGGCCTGTCGTTCACAGCCGTCAGCCAGAAGGCGCTCGCCGCCTCAAAGAAGGCGACGCTGCCGCGTTCCTATTGGAATTGGGAGGACATGATCGCCATCAACACGGCGGGCACGTTCCCCTACACGCCAGCCATCGGGCAACTCTACGGGCTCGCCGAAGCGATCGCCATGCTGCACGAGGAAGGCCTCGACAACGTGTTTGCGCGCCATGAGCGTCTCGCCGAGGCGACGCGCCGTGCCGTACGCGGCTGGGGCCTCGAAACTTGGTGCCGCGATCCGCGTGCGCATTCGCCGGCAGTCACCGCCGTCACCATGCCGGATGGGCACAACGCCGACGCCTATCGCAAGCTGGTGCTGGAGACCTTCAACATGTCGCTGGGCACCGGCCTCAACAAGCTGGCCGGCAAAGCCTTCCGCATCGGTCACCTCGGCTACACCAACGAGCTGACCGTGCTCGGTGCGCTTGCTGGCGTGGAGATGGGGCTGGAGCTCGCCGGCGTGCCGCACGAGAAGGGCGGCGTCGCTGCGGCGATGACGTATCTGTCGGAAACTGTCCGGCCCGCGACCGCCAAGGCGGCCTGATCGCGGGCGCGGGCCGCTATCACCAATCCAAAAGGGTCTTGATAGAAACGGGTTTGACGGAAGCGGCTTTGATGGAATCGGCTTTGACGCCGGATTTCGGTACGTTCGACGGGCCTGAATAACCAGCCGACGCCAGCTCGACCTTGCAGCGCTTGCCCAGCTGCGCGTACTTCCCGATCACACAGCTTTTGACCTCGGAATAAGTCGGCGTGGCATCGACGCACCCGATACGGCGCACGTCACTCTCGCAGGCGGCGCGCAGGGCCGGCGTAACCTCCGGCGGCAATTGGACCTCACCCGCGAAGGCCATCGAACCTGCCGATACTGCTGCGCAAATGACGAGGACGTGTGTTGTCTGCATAACTACCCCTCACGGTGAGTGACCAAGGTGACCATGAGACAGAGCGGTGCAGCAGAAAATTGGCGTCACGCGGCCTGCGACAGGTAACCGCAGTAATAATCCATTTCAGCGAGGGCGTCTCGGATTGGATATGCGTGAACGGTCGACGGCCTCGGCGAGCCGCACGCTGTCGACGTCGTCCTTGTGAATGACGTCGCTGGCTCCGCCGGCGATCAGACGTGAGCGGCGGGACTGCGTGACGGCGCCGCTGACGACAATGATGGGCCCCTCGTAGCCGGCTCGTCGCAATTCGGGGATCGATAGGAACGCATCGTCGGAAGGCTTCAGGATGTCGTCGAGGAAGGTGAGGGTCGGTAGACGCTCCGCGAGACTCTTGACGGCATCGCCGAGCGAGCGTGCCCAGCGGATCTGCACCTGGTAGCCGAAAAGCACGTGCAGCGTTGCCGTCAGCCGTTCGGCATCCAGCGGCTCATCGTCGATGATCAGAATCTCGACGGGTTGCTCCAGCTTGGCGCGGGCGCTCGCGAGGTCGGAGCGCTTGGTAAGGTGGCCGCTCCCCGTCGTCCGGTCCTTCTTGGAAAGCTCGTTGCCGACGTCGGCATGCGACAGCCGGTTCAAGCCATACGTTGTCTTATCGGGCAGCATTGACCCAACATGCGCTAGAGGGTGGGGCGCCCGCCCCTGTGCGATATAATGAGCGTTGTACATTCTAGAAGTCCCCGCCCCTACTTCGGCCAATGGACGATGAAGGTTACACCCCGACTTTGGTCGATGTTATCACGCACCTGGATAGATCCCTGCGCCGCGGCGACCATCTTCTGCACGATGGCGAGCCCCATGCCCTCGCCGTTTCCGGAAAGGTTGCGGAAGGGCAGGAAAATGCTCTCGCGGTGCTCCTTGGGTATCCCGGGCCCGTCGTCGGTGACGAGGATTTCCAGCGCCGTCGGATGGTCGATGCACGTCACGAGGATACGCCCTGCCTCACGGTCGTGATGCTTGACGGCGTTGTCGATCAGATTGCGCAGCACCAGGTCGAGCGGGGCGGCGAGGGTCTGCAGGCGCGGCCAGGTTCCACGCAGGTCGATCTGCATCCGGCGCTGCGGCAGCGAGCGTACAATGTCGGTGACTATGGCGCCGACGTCGACCTGCTCGATGGCCAGCTCGCGCGGTCCGGCGCTGGAATAGGTCAGCAGTCCCGACAGCATCGATGACAGTCGGTCGATTTGCCGGTGCAGCTCTTCCAGTTTGTTGCGGGTGGTTGACGCGTGGCCGCCGGCAACCGCCACTTCGATCTCCTCGGCCATATGCGATAGCGCGCGCATCGGCGCCTTCAGGTCGTGGGCGACAATCAGAGCGAATTGCTCGAGCTTGGCATTGGCGATGCGCAGCTCAGCATTGGCGAGCGTCAGCTCCTGCGATTTGGCGACGACGGCGGCCTCGGCCATGAGGCGGGCGCGAACCTGCCGGCTGAGCTCGATCTCCAAGTTGCTGCCAGACGCAGCCTGGGAGATGACCAGCAGGTACTGGTGCTCCAGCGGATAGAACGCCAGGGAAAGGCGCGGTCCGGCGCCGGCGGCGGAGATCAGCGAGACATTCGGCAGGCGCAGCACTTCATCGGGATTGTGGCGCAGCGCGGCGAGGTCGTCCTCGAGTCCGAGCACGGCAGGAATAGTGTCCACCAGCGGCACGCCGAGGGCGACAAAATCAGCCAGCGTGCCGTACCGGCGCCGCACGATCAGCTCTTGATCGATCCACACTATGCCAAAGGCGCCGCGCGCCGCCAGCAAGTCGCCGGCGCGAAGTCGCTCGCGAACGGCGACCTCGCTTTCAAAGTCCGCGGCGGCGAACAGCGTCTGCTGCTGCGAGGAAGGCATTCTTGACGTTCTCTCCGGTCTTGGCACTGGTGCGCAGCGTCGGGATGGTGGAAAGGGCAAGTTCCGGTGGCAGCGTGGCCTCATCGTCGCTCATGTCGCTCTTGTTGAGCAGAAAGCCGCAATAGCGGCCGGGCATTGCCTGCATAAAATTACGGCCCAGCTCGAGCATTGTCTCGATGGTCGAGCGGCGTGTCAGATCGCCGACCACGAGTGCCGCCGCCGCCTGACGAATATAGACAAGGGAGAGGATGCTGTCGCCGAAGTTGCCGTCGGTATCCCAGATGACGAACTTGGCGGGGGGCGTGCCGGCGGCAGGTTCGGGCGCGATTTCGCAGGTGTAGACGTCAACCCCCAGCGTCGGTTTGTAGTTGTGATCGAACTCGTCGAACACCAGACGGCGCACGATCGACGACTTGCCGACGCCGATATCGCCCAGCAGCATGATCTTGCGCGGGGTCATTGCTTGTTCTCGCCGTTGAAGCCGATCTCGAACTCGACCCGGCGGTTGGGGCTGGCGTCGCCGATGGACGGCGCGAGGTTGGAGACGTCGTTGCGGCCGACGGCAACCAGCCGCTCGGCAGGTACGCCGCGCCGCGTCAGCTCGCCGAGCACCTTGGCGGCGCGGGCAAACGACAATGGCGAGTTGTGTGTCTGGCCGCCCTTCTCGTCGGTATGGCCGACGACGCGGAGGAACGCCTGCGTCTGTTGCATGAGGGCGGCCAGCTCATCGAGCGCGGCGGCGGCGAGGCGATTGTCGCGGTATTCTGTGTCCTTGGTGAAGAAGACGGCGTTGCTGCCCACCCACTTCGCCAGGCGCTGGTCCGGCGTCGGCTGGCTCAGCCGGGCGACCTCGGCTTTCAGCGTGTCCAGCCGCGCCTTGGATTGCGCCTCCGACTGCGCCAGCTTCGCGTGTGCGTCGTCGCGGCTTTGCCGCAGCTCGGCAGTCAACGCGGCGACGGCGGCGTTTGTCGCTTGCGCGGCGGCGGTTAGCAAGGCGACCTGCGCCGACAGCTCGCCGATCTGCGCGCGCGCTTCGGCCAGCCCTCCGGGCAGCGCCGCCGTCTGATCGACGATCTCGGAAGCGGGCAGCGCTTCGCGCAGCCGGCGCGTTGCCTGCAGCGCATCGGCCGGCTTCGGCACCAGACCGAGCAGCGTCACGCGGGCGCCGTTGCCGGCGATGTCGGCATGCACGGGAAAGCCGCGCAGCGCCCCGTCCTCGGCGATCACGCGCTCGGCGACGTCGCGGGCGCGGGCGGTCTGCAAGGCGGAATAGGCCGTCCAGCCGCCCCAGCCGAGCAACAACAATGCCAGCCCCCAGAACAGCAGCGCGGCCGGCGATACCCCGCGTCGCTTGGCGGTACGGCCGGCGGCGAACGCGGCATCGAGATCGGCGGCGAGCGAGGTCAGCAAGGCAGTGACGGGTGCCGCCAGGACCTCGGGATCACTTGGCCGTCCGGCCGCAATGATGGCTCGGAGCTTCTCGATGGTGCCGACGAAATGCGCGTCGATCACGCGCTCGAGTGCGGGCGGCGCGGCGCCGTTGCAACGCACGAACAGAAGATGCGCCGGGGACGCCCGCATGTAGACGAGCGAGGCTCCGAGATCGAGGCGCCGGAGGCTCGCCTCTTCGGCGATAAAGGCGTCCGTCGCGATCTCGTTTATGGCGGCGAGCACGCCGCTGCGCGTGTGATCGCGGGGATTGCCGGCCACCGGCCAGCGGCCGACCAGCTCGCCGGAGCCGCGGCGTATGAGATAGATTTCCTCGACCTTGGGCGGCGGCGCATGCGCCATCACCAGCTCGGCGACGGGGCGCCCCGTCAACAAGCTGCGCGCGCGCAACATGAAGCGGTTCTGCTCGAGACGGCGGTTGATCTCGTCGGCGAGGTCGCGGAAGGCGCTGACGACGTAGTCCTTCACCATGCGGCCCATGGCCGGATAGAGCGCCTCGGCGAGCTCGTCCTGGCTATTGCAGATTTCGCTGCGGATGGTGCTGACGACGAGCGGCGCGATGGCGCCGGCGACCTGGGCGTGCTTCTCGACCTCGGCGCGCGCCAGTGCCTCATCGAGCACCGAAGCGACGCTGGCGGCAAAACGCTCCTGCGAGCCGGTGCGCTCGAAAACGGCATCCATGCGCGCGGTGAGATCGGTGATCGCCCGCGCCTCGCGGTCGAACAGCAGCTCCTTCAGTCGTGTCACATCTTCGGCCATCGGACACCTTTGCGGCTGCTTGTGCGCCCGCGGCGCTAGCGTTGCGACAGGTGCCGAATGCGTTCGCCGAGGTCGGCGACGCCGTGGGCAAGCTCGTCGAAGGCGGCTCTTCGGTCGGCGGCGAGATCGTTGGCGAGCGCCTCCACCTGCGCGGAGAGAGCATCGAAGCGACGCATCATCTCCGCTTCCAGGTTCTTGAGGCGCGCTTCGATGAGATCGGCGCGCGCCGAGGAGCGACGCACGGCGTCGCCGACCAGCAGCTCGCGGATCTGTTGCATCTGATCGTCGGTCGGCTCGTGCTGTCCCGCGTCAGCCAACGACGGAATCGATGTCATGTTCATGGGAAAGAGAAACAATCCTGAATCTGTCTGATGCCCCCGGCTGCATGACGGCGCCCCTCCGTCTCGGCGAGGGCAGAATATACGTTGGCGGCGGATTAGACACCGTTCGTTATGGTGACGCGCCCCAAAAACCGACGGGCGTCAGACTGCCGGGGTGTCCATCCCGGGCGGCAGGGATTGCCGGAAGGCGGCGTAGCTATCGTTGATCCGCCGTGTTTGGGCGTCGGCGCCGGCGGCGTGGGCCACCACCGCATCGGCGACGCGGCGGACGGCGTGCGACAGCTCGGCGGCGAGCGGCCAGGTGCGCCCCGCCGGCGGGTCGGGGAACAGCATATGCCGATGGGCCTCTTCTTCGGCCAGAGAAAGCTGGTATTCGGCCGCGGCTGCGGCAGTCAGCGCCGCCTGCTCGCTGTCGGGCAGGCGCTCCCACAAATCGCGACGGATGGCGAGCGACAGTGCCGTGCCATTGCGATTGATGCTCGTCCCCGCCCAGTAGGCCGCGGCGGTGTGCACGCCCAACGCGTAGCTGGTGATGGCGCCGCCGCATTCGGCAGCGAGGATTTCACCGCGCTGCAGGGCGGCCGACAACTGCCCCGGGGGGAGACTGACGGGCTCGAGACCCAGGCCGCGGGCAACGTCGCGCGCAAGACCTGTAACATGCACCTTGCGGCCGGCGAGGGCGGCCATGGAGGCGATGCGTTCGGTGGCGAGAAGGTAGCTGCGTGCGCCGGTATGGGCAGCCAGCAGCGGCTTGATGCCAAGGTCGCTCGACAGGTCATCCCAGAGGGCCTGGCCGCCACCGAGCGCGATCCACGTCTGCAGGTGTTGCGGGCTGAGACCGCGATCGCCGGGCAAGCCGGCGAAGTAGGCAAAGCCGCGATGCGATTCAACGTGGTCGTGAGCGCTGGCGAAATAGAGGTCGGCCTCACCGGCGCGCACGGCCGCGAGGCCGTCGGCGACCTCGAAGCTCGGAACGACGCTTAGGCGTCCCCCGGTCACCTGCGTAATGCGCTGACAGAGGCGGTGCGCCTGGTCGGCGGGGCCGGCGACGGCGTCGGCCCACGGCATGGCGAGCCTCAGCTGCTGGCGCCCCTGGGACAGCGCTGGGGCGGCGAGCGCCGTCTCGGCGGCGGCCGTGGCGGTGGTGACGCCGGCCGCCGCGGCGGCCGTCGACTTTAAGAATTCACGCCGGTCCATCGAGCCCTCCCCTCTCGGCAAACGTCGCGCATCAAAGCCGATCGGGGGGCGATTTACAACCGCAATGGCCCCCAAGCCGGCCGCTGTGCGCGCCGCCCAAGCACATGCGTGCAAAGGGGAATTATGACCTAGCGCACTCGATGGCGACGGTCTTGCCACCGGCACCCAGGTTGACGCTGCCCTCCTGGCTCATGGCGCCGGCGAAGGCGTCGTTGAGCTTCTGCATATCGGCGTCCTCGGGCGGCTCGTGGATCGTCGTCTTGCAGCCGCTAGGCGCACTGGCGCCGAGCTTGATGGGGTCGGCTTCGGCGAAATCGAAGGCGATGAAGTAGCTCGAATCAAACACCGCGAAGTTGAACCCGGGCGCCTCGGCGGAAACCGGTTGCTCGAGCGGCAGCGTGAAGTGCAGCGTCAGGATGCCCTTGTCGGAGTAGTCGAGCCAGTAGTCGATCGGCGGTTTGAATTTCAGCTCGGCGTCGCCGAGCTTGGCGAACGTGAAGTAGCTGAACTCCTTCAGGCCATCGATATTGACTTGCGCCAGCTCCTTCAGCTCCTCGCGGTCGTATTTGCCGTCGCCGTTCTTATCGAGGCCTTCGATCGCCTGCTGCGTGTACAGCTCGTCGAACGTCCACGCCTGCTGCAGGCCGGTGATCGTGCCCTTATCGTAGAGCACGGTCTCCTTCATCGTCACCCAGACGTGCGGATGCGCCTGCGCGTTACCGGCGGCGAGCGCCAGTCCGGCGGTCGCGGCGAGGGCGGAGAGCAGTCGTGAAGTGCGCAATTTGAATACTCCCGGCGTCGGCCTGTGCGAGATTTTGTCGGGGCGTGGCTGCCTGGATGTACCAGGAACGTGGCGGTTGCGTGATGAGACAAGCTGCACTAGCTTGCCGCGGATATTATCACAACTTCCAACCTTACGGACCTCACAAAATGTCGGGCGCCCCCTGGACGCTAGGACGGCCCATCCGCGGCGTCATGCTTGGCTTGCTGCTCGGGTGCGCTTGGGCGCCGGGCCCGTTACGGGCCGAGACCATCGACGTCGTCGTCACCATCAAGCCGATCCATTCATTGGTGTCGCAGGTCATGCAGGGGGTCGCCGAGCCGGCCTTGCTGGTCGACGGTTCAGCCTCGCCGCACAGCTTCTCGCTGAAGCCTTCGCACATCCGCGCCATCGACAACGCCGGCGTGTTCATCCGCGTGTCGGAGCGACTGGAGCCCTTCACCGGCAAGATCGTGCGGTCCTTGCCGGGCGGCGTGCGGCTTGTGACCCTCGCCGAGGCGCCGGGCGTGCGGCTGTTGAGCCAGCGGACGACGGGCACCTTCGAGCGTCACGGGCACGACGCGGCGTTACATGAAGACGCCGGCGCCGGCAGCGACAGCCACATCTGGTTGGCGCCCGCCAATGCCAAGGCCATCGGCATCTATATCGGCGGCGTGCTCGCGGAGCGCTATCCCGAGCACGCGGCGCGCTTTAAGGCCAATGCGGCGCGCCTTTCCGCCGAGATCGACGCCTTGACGGCGGAGATCGAGAAGGAGACGGTGCCGCTGCGCCAGCGGCCGTTTGTTGTCTTCCACGACGCCTACCAATACTTCGACGACAGCTTCGATCTCGACGCGGTCGGCTCCATCACCGTCAGTCCCGACGTGCAGCCGAGCGCCAAGCGGCTCACGGAGCTGCGCCAGAAGATCCGCTCCCTCGGTGCCGTGTGTGTGTTTGCCGAGCCTTGGTTTCAACCGCGCCTCGTCGCGGCGCTGACGGAGGGGACGCAGGCCCGCTCCGGTACGCTCGACCCGGAGGGGACGAAGCTGACACCGGGGCCGCAGCTCTACTTCACGCTCATGCGCAATCTCGCTGCGGGGTTGAAGGCGTGCCTGGCGCCGGCAACGTGAAGCTTGCCCCGGGCGCGAACTCGAGCGGCTCAAAAAGAATAAGCAAAGGGCAGCGGATGCCACCGCTGCCCTTTGCTTATCTGAACTGTCTTGGCTCGCTCAGAGAGCGGCGCTCTTGCCCGGCTCGCCCGACTGCGCATTCTTCGCGTCCTCGGCCGCCTTCTTGGCAGCTTCGGCCGCAGCGCGAGCCGCCTCAGCGGCCTTGGTGGCGGCCGCCGCGGCCTTCTCGGCGATGGCCACGGCGTCTTCATGCGACTTGGCCGGGGATGCGGCGGCGACGGCTGGAGCAGCCTCGTGCTTCTTGTGAACCTCGGCCTTCTTGACCGGCTTGGGCTCGATCGGCTTTTCAGCCGCGGCGGCCAGCGCCTCGTCGTCCGCCGCGGGGTCAACGCTGTGGGCGACCTCGGCATTGGCCGACGGCGTGCGCTGGCGGATCGGGCGTGTCGACGCTCCTGGGGTCTTGTAGGCAGCGCCAGAGGAAGCCATCGGGTTGAACGGCGCGGGCTCATCGCCGGAGGCGACGGCCTGCGAGCCAAAGCGCTGCCACGTCACGGTGACCTTGGTGCCGACGGGAACGCGCGGATAAAGGTCTTGCACGTCTTCATTGAGCATGCGGATGCAGCCCTTGGAGACGGCCTGGCCGATGGTCCACGGCGCGTCGGTGCCGTGGATGCGATAGAGGCTCGAACCCAGATACATGGCGCGCACGCCCAGCGGGTTCATGCGGTGGCCACCCGGCACCCACAGCGGCAGCTTCGGATTTTCGCGCAGCATCTCGGGGGTGGGACGCCAAGACGGGTTCATCCGCTTGTCGGTGACGGTGGTGGCGCCCTGCCAGCGGCTCTGCTCGCGCGGCACGGCGATCGGATAGCTCATCGCCTGGCCCGCCTTGGTGATCAGATACAGGCGGCGGTCGCCGAAGCTGACGATGATCTGCCCCGGGGTATATTTCGCGTCGAAAGATACGGTCTGCTTGCTGCCGCCCCATTCCTGGCCGCCGCCCCAAAGGAACTCGAACAGACCCTGGGCTTGCGCTTGCGGCGCCACCAGAAGCGAGGCGGTGGCGGCAAGGGCTGCGAAGGCAAAAGAACTCATCAGACCGCGAGGGGGCATTACTGACTGGCTCCGGGTTCTCAGGTTTAGCTCGCTGGGAGCTTGAGGCGATATGGTGAAGGTAGGGTATATAACAATCCCACTTTCGCGCGGCAGAGCATGCCGGCCACACCTGTTTCCGTATCGCACCATTTGCCGGCGGTTCGCTGATTTTTGCGGACGTTGTTCCT
>CAZOOS010000012.1:3145-5102 GCA_964581475.1 uncultured Hyphomicrobium sp. | reverse complement strand
CTGCCGTCGCCTCGGTTGTAGCGAGAGCGTTCCCGTGGACCAGACGGCCCCATCCCCCACCCCACCGTCCGGCCGTCTGCCACGGATCTCGCGGTTAGAGCCAGGCCCCAGTGTGTGTCCGCGTAACGGGTTGCGTAGCGTTGGGCCTAGGCGCTCTTGCCCGAACCGGAACGGCGAGTCCCTCCTCGCCGTTCCGGAGGGCGGGGCTCTGCAAGGCAACGCCGGCGTGATCGCCGAGCTGCGCCATCGCATCACCGCCATCGAGCGCGGTCCGGCTTTCATCGCCTCGTCTTCTTCCGCGCTTGTCGTGCAGTCGCAATCCTCGTGGACGCTCGGCGCTGCCGAGGTCGATGAGCGTCTCAGCCGCGGCCTCGATGCCGCTGCCCTGCACGAGGTGAAAGCCGAGCCGCACACCGCCGGCCTTGCGGCAGGCGGTTGGGCAGCGGCGCTCGGCTTTGCGCTGCGCCTCGTCGTGCGGCGGCTGCAGAGCATCGAAACGTCGGCTGCCACGCCGCCGCGCATCCTGTGGTGCTGGCCGTCCGTCTTCGCGCGCGAGATCGGTGCACCGTACGGGCACGGCTTTGCCGCCCTCGGCCTCGAGCCTGCGGCGTGGCTGTTCGCCGAGACGCCGCGCCCCGCCGATACGTTGTGGGCCATGGAGGAAGGTCTGCGCTCGCAGAGCCTCGCTCTCGTTGTCGGCGTTCTGGGCGAAGCCGAGCTGACGGCCGCCCGCCGCCTCAGCCTCGCCGCGGCGGAGCATCGGACGCCATGCCTGCTCATCACCGATCCGCGCCTCTCCCCGGCCGGGTCGACGGCCACGCGCTGGCGCGTCGGCGCGCGCGCCAGCGCTATGCATCCCTTCGAGGGCGCCGCTCCCGGCGCGCCCCGCTATGGCGTCACGTTGGAACGCTGCCGGCACCGCCCGCTGACGCGCGAGCCTGTGCCTCACCTGTTGGAATGGTCGGATGAAACGCATCGTTTCCGTGTGGCTGCCGCTGTGGCCCATCGAGCGGATGCGCCGCGCGCAGCCATCGCTGGTTCCCGATGATGCGCCCCTCGCCCTTGTCGAGGCGGGCACGCACGGCATTCGCATCACCGCCGTCAATGTGCGCGCGGCGAAGGAGGGCGTGCGCATCGGTCAGGCGCTGGCGGACGCGCGCGCCGCCTTTCCAGGTCTGCCGACGCAGCCGGCCGATCCGCGCCGCGATCGCACGGCGTTGTTGCGTCTTGCCCGCTGGTGCGGCCGTTACGGACCCAATCGCAACATCGACGGCGATGACGGCCTGTGGATCGACATCACCGGCGTCGCCCATCTCTACGGCGGCGAAGCCCAGCTCATGGACGACCTCATCGCCCGGTTGTCGCGCTTCCGCCTGACCGCGCGCGCCGGCCTCGCCGATACGCTTGGCACCGCGCACGCGCTCGCCCGCTTCGCGCCCTCGACGGCGATCGCCCTGGCTGGAAAAGCCGAGGCACGGCTGGCGCCGCTGCCCATCGAAGCCTTGCGCCTGGCGCCGGGAACCGTGCTGCTGCTGAAACGCCTCGGCCTGCGGCGCATCGGCGAGCTCTACCGCCTGCCGCGTTCCGCCCTGCAGCGCCGCTTTCGCTCCGCCAAGGGCGTCGAGGCGGTGCTGACGCGTCTTGACCAGGCCTTGGGCGTGCGCCCCGAGCCGCGCCGGCCGCTTGTCGAGCCGCCGGCCCTGTTCGTGCAGCGCTCTTGGCCCGATCCGCTCATCTCCGCCGCGCAGCTCGAAGCCGAGACGGCCATCCTGGCGCGGGAGCTCTGCGCCCACTTGAGCGTGCGCGGCTTGGGCGCGCGCCGCCTCTGCCTGTCGCTCTACCGCGCCGACGGCAGCGTCGCCGAAGTGCGCGCCGGCCTCAGCGCACCATCTTGGGTGCCCGAGCATATGACGGTCCTGCTCGGCGAAAAGCTGTCGGCCATCGATGCCGGCTTCGG
>CAZOOS010000012.1:0-3045 GCA_964581475.1 uncultured Hyphomicrobium sp. | reverse complement strand
TTGCCTGGCCGCCGTCGTCGGCGCCGGCGCGGCCGCCGCTGCTGCTGCAGCGCCCGGAGCCGATCGGCGTCGTCGCCGAGGTGCCGGAAGGCCCACCCGCAAGCTTCGTGTGGCGCCGGGTCGAGCGGCGCATCGTCAAGGCGCAAGGCCCGCAGCGCATCGCCCCGGAATGGTGGGACGAGATCGCGGCGAAGAAGAGCGGCACGCGCGATTACTACCGCATCGAGGACGAGGGGGGCGCCGGCTACTGGGTGTATCGCGAGGGCCTCTACGGCTGCGACGAGGAGCTGCCGCGCTGGTTCCTGCACGGGCTGTTCGGGTAGCGCCATGGCGAAGAAGCTCACACCGCCGCGCTATGCCGAGCTGCAGGTGACGACCAATTTCTCGTTCCTGCGCGGGGCTTCGCACGGCGAAGAACTGGTGGCGCAGGCGCACGCGCTTGGAATGGCAGCGATTGCCGTCACCGACCGCAACACCTTGTCCGGCGTCGTGCGCGCGCATTTGGCGGCGAAGGAGCTCGGCCTCAAGCTGATCGTCGGCGCGCGCCTCGACCTTCAGGATGCGTCCAGCCTCCTGTGCCTGCCGCGCGACCGGCAGGCGTACGGGCGGTTGTCGCGTTTGCTGTCCTTGGGGCAGAGGCGCGCCAAGAAGGGCGCCTGCACGCTCTATCTCGACGACGTGGCCCAGCACGCCGAGGGACAGATCTTCATTGCCATCGCCCCCGGCGACTGGGATTGGCGTGCGTCTGCATCCGCCACGCCGGACACACCGCTAACCGCCGCCATCATCCCCTTTACCCCCCGTAACAAAGTCTCTCCGACTATCCCCTCCCCCCTTGCGGGGGAGGGGCAGGGTGGGGGGTGTCCACAACAAGAGAGGTTTTCGCACCACCCCCTCCCCGACCCTCCCCCATCAAGGGGGAGGGAGAAGAAAGAAAAGTCTCAGACGCATGAGCGCGAAAGTTTTGAAGAGCAGCTACGGGGTGTGAAGGAGGCGCTGGGCGGCGCGGCGCTGTATCTGGCAGCGAGCCACACCTATCGCGGTGATGACCGCGCCCGCATCGCCGCGCTGGCTGCGCTGGCCACGCGTTGCGGCACGCCGCTCGTCGCCACCGGCGATGTGCTCTATCACGCGCCGCACCGCCGCCCGCTGCAGGACGTGCTCTCCTGCGTGCGCGAGAAAACGATCATCCAGGAAGCCGGGCTCAAGCTCGAAGCCAACGCCGAGCGCCACCTCAAGCGGCCGCTGGAGATGGCGCGCCTGTTCCGCGGCCACGAGGAAGCGCTGGCGCGCACGCTGGAGATCGCCGCGGCGTGCACGTTCAATCTGGAAGAGCTGGTCTACGAGTACCCGGACGAGCCGACGCCGCCCGGCAAGACCCCGCAGGCGCATCTGGAGGAGCTCGCCTGGGAGGGGGCGCACTGGCGCTTCCCCGACGGCATCCCCGAGAAGGTGCGCGTGCTGATCGTGCGCGAGCTGGCGCTGATCGATAAGCTGCAATACGCGCCGTACTTCCTCACCGTGCACGACATCGTGCGCTTCGCCCGCTCCAAGGACATCCTCTGCCAGGGGCGCGGCTCGGCCGCCAATTCCGTCGTCTGCTATTGCCTCGCCATTACCGCGGTGAACCCCACCGAGATCGACGTGCTGTTCGATCGCTTCGTGTCGCCCGAACGCAAGGAGCCGCCCGACATCGACGTCGACTTCGAGCACGAGCGGCGCGAGGAGGTGATCCAGTACATCTACGCGCGCTACGGCCGCGATCGCGCCGGGCTCGCCGCTACCGTTATCTCCTATCGCGCGCGCTCGGCAGTGCGCGATGTCGGCAAGGCGATGGGGCTTTCCGAAGATACGGTGGCCGCGCTCGCCGGCATGGTGTGGGGTACGACCAGCGGCGGCGAATTACCGGAAAAGCATGTGCGCGCGGCGGGGCTCGATCCGACCGATCCGCTGCTGGCTACGGTGTTGGAGCTGGCGCACGAGCTGATGGGCTTTCCGCGCCATCTGTCGCAACACGTCGGTGGCTTCGTCTTGACGCGCGGGCCGCTGATCGAGGTCGTCCCCGTCGGCAACGCGGCGATGGACGACCGCACCTTCATCGAGTGGGACAAGGACGACATCGACGCGCTCGGCCTGATGAAGGTCGACGTGCTGGCGCTCGGCATGCTTACCTGCATCCGCAAGGCATTCGATCTCATCAAGCTGCACGAGGGCAAGACGGTGACCCTCGCGTCCGTGCCGCGCGAGGATCCGGTCGTCTACGACATGCTGTGCAAGGCGGATTCCGTCGGCGTCTTCCAGGTGGAAAGCCGCGCGCAGATGAACATGCTGCCGCGCCTGAAGCCGCGCACCTTCTACGATCTCGTCATCGAGGTGGCGATCGTGCGCCCCGGCCCCATCCAGGGCGACATGGTGCATCCCTACCTGCGCCGCCGCGATGGCGTCGAGGCGGAGCATTATCCCTCGCCGTCGCCCGAGCACGGTCCCAAGGACGAATTGCGCAACATCCTCGGCAAGACCAAGGGCGTGCCGCTGTTCCAGGAGCAGGCGATGCGCATCGCGCTGGTCGCGGCGAAATTCTCCGACGCGGAGGTGAACGAGTTGCGCAAGGCGATGGCGACGTTCCGCCGCCGCGGCACCATCGGGCTCTTGGAGGAGAAGATGGTCTCGCGCATGGCGGCGCGCGGCTACGACAGGGATTTCGCGCAGCGCTGCTTCAACCAGATCAAGGGCTTCGGTGAATACGGCTTTCCCGAGAGCCACGCGGCGAGCTTCGCCCACCTCGTCTATGTGTCGTCGTGGATCAAGTGCCACCATCCGGCGGCGTTCGCGGCGGCGCTCATGAACTCGCAGCCGATGGGCTTTTATGCGCCGGCGCAGATCGTGCGCGATGCGCGCGAGCATGGTGTCGAAGCGCGCGCCGCCGACGTCAATCTCTCCGATTGGGACTGCACGCTGGAAGTTGGCGGCTCGGATGCGCGCCCGGCCCTGCGCCTCGGGCTGCGCCAGATCGACGGCCTGCAGGAGGACGAGGTCAAAAAGCTC
>CAZOOS010000011.1:29446-33024 GCA_964581475.1 uncultured Hyphomicrobium sp. | reverse complement strand
GGCGACGCGCGGGTTGCGCAACTGCTCGGGCGTGAAGTTGGTCTGCATGCGCTTAGGCTATGCCCTCACAAATTGGCGTACATCCGGCCGGGATTGAGAATTCCCGCCGGATCGAAGGCGGCTTTGAGGCCGCGGGTCAGCCGCTCCACCGGCGGACTGAGCGGCTGGAACACTTCGACGGAAGCGCGCACGTTCGGCTCGGCGCGGATCAGCATGGCGTGCCCGCCGTGGATGGCGGTGACGCGGCGGATCTCCGCCGTGCCGGCGTCGGCGGTGGCCGGGACCTCGAGCCAGATGAGGCCGCCGGCCCAATCATAGTAGGCCTCGGCCGGCATGTACCGCTTTATGGCGGCGACCAGCTTGGGCGCCATCGTCGGCTTGGCGGAGATGCGCCACAGCAGCGTCTGCCGGTTGGGCATGACCGACAGCCGCCGCAACTCGCCCCAGAAGTCGAGCGTCTCGCGGTGGTCGAGCTCCAGCGCCTTGCCGTAGACCTTGAGCGCCTCCTTGAGGCGCTGCTTGCGACCGGCGACGGCGGCGGAGAAGTTCTCCAGCCGCAGTGCGGTCACGGATTTGTTCATCGACCTGAGGCCCGGGTGGTTTAGCCGGGCAGCGACGGGTGCCTGCAGATGCACGGCGCCGGAAACCTCGACCGGCTGCACCATCGCCGCCGACAGCAGCTCGATGGCCAGGTTGTCGGGCAACCCGAGGAAGATAACGGTGGCCGCCGTTTCCGGCCACGGGATGACCTTGAAGGTCACCTCGGTCATCACCGCCAGGGTGCCCCAGCTACCGGCAAGACCCCGGGAGATGTCGTAGCCGGTGACGTTCTTCATCACCCGTCCACCGGCCTGAAACAGCTCGGCGCGTCCGTTGACCCCTTTGACGCCGAGCAGGTGGTCGCGCGCCGCGCCGTACTGGATGCGCCGGCTGCCGGACATGTTGGTGGCGAAAACCGCGCCGATAGTCTGCGTGCCTTGCGGGCCCCCGGTGGCCGGCGCAAGGTCGATCGGCTCGAAGGGCAGCATCTGCCCGCGCGCGGCCAACTCGGCTTCGATCTGCGACAGGGGCGTGCCGGCGCGCGCTGACATGACGAGTTCGGTCGGCTCGTACAGCGAGATGCCGCGCAGGGAGGCCGTGGTGATCGTCACCGTGCCGTCCACCGGGCGGCCAATGGCGCGCTTGGAGCCGGAGCCGACGATCTCGATCGGCAGCCGCTTCTCGGCGCAACCGGCGATGACGAACTGAAGCTCCCAGTCGGCGCCGGGGCGCTGCAAATCGCTCAATTCCGTCTCCTTAGGCCGCCTGGTCCGAGCGCTCGGCCGATTCGAGCGCGCCCAGCGGGAAGACCTTACCTCGGTTCAACAGCCATTGCGGGTCGAACACGCTCTTTATCCGCATCTGAACGGCCAAGTCGGAGGGCGAGAACTGCACCTCCATGAGGTCGCGCTTTTCGATGCCGACGCCATGCTCGCCGGTGAGGCAGCCGCCGACGGCGACGCACAGCTTCAAGATCTCGGCGCCCGCCAGCTCGGCGCGTCGCGCCTCGTCCGCGTCGTTGGCATTGTAGAGGATCAGCGGGTGAAGATTGCCATCGCCCGCATGGAACACGTTCGCCACCTTGAGGCGATGGGCGGCGCAAATCTGCGCGATCTTGCCCAGAACCTCGGGCAGGCGCGCCAGCGGGATGGTGCCGTCCATGCAGTAGTAGTCGGAGATGCGGCCCATGGCACCGAATGCCGCCTTGCGCCCCTTCCAGATGCGCGCGCTCTGGTCCGCCGAGGTGCTCGCCTCGATGACCTTCGGATCGTAGCCGCGCGCGATCTCGACGATGTCGCGCAACAGGCGGGCGATCTCGTCCTCGAAGCCTTCGACCTCGACGATCAGCAATGCCTCGACATCTAGCGGATAGCCGGCCTTGGCGTACGCCTCGCACACGGCGATGGCGGGCTTGTCCATGTACTCGATGGCGACGGGGATGATGCCCGACCCGATGATGGCGGCAACGCACTGCCCGGCGGCCTCGCACGAGTTGAAGCCGAGCATGACTGGGCGCGCCGTCTGGGCGCGCGGCAGGATCTTGAGCGTGGCTTCGGTGACGATGCCGAACTGCCCTTCCGAGCCGACAATGAGGGCGAGGAAGTCATAGCCTTCTGAATCGAGATATGGACCGCCGATTTCGACGATCTCGCCATCCATCAGCACGATCTTCAGACCGAGCACGTTGTTCGTCGTGACGCCGTATTTCAAGCAATGCGCGCCGCCCGAGTTCATGGCGATGTTGCCGCCCACCGTGCAGGCGAGCTGGCTCGACGGGTCGGGCGCGTAGAAGAATCCCTCGGCCGAGACGGCGTCGGTGATGGCGAGATTGGTGATGCCGGCCTCGACCGTGATGGTGCGATTGACGAAGTCCGCCTCGATCACGCGGTTCATGCGCGAGGTGCCGATGACGATGGCATCGGCCGAAGGCAAGGCGCCGCCGCACAGCGACGTACCGGCGCCGCGCGGCACGACCTTCAATTGTGTCTGATGGCAATACTTGAGAATCTTGGACACGTCCTCGGTCGAGCGCGGCAGCACGACGGCGAGCGGCATCTGCCGGTAGGCGGTCAGCGCGTCCGCTTCGAACGCCCGCCGTCCCTCCTCTTCCGAGATCACGCCCTCGAAACCAATCAGCGCCTCAAGTTCCTTGATGATGGCGCCGCTCCGGTCGAGCACGGACCGGTCGGGCTCCGGCATCCTCGACAGCGTCATGAATTTCTCCGGGTCCGCAGTTCCAGCGGCAGAAGACCTAGATTTGAGTATGGCGTTACGGCCGTTGCCGACATACTGAAACGATAGTACGACCGTACAGGTTTTATCTCTCTGGCCGATACCCTAATATCGACATCCGTCATACTTTAATTCGTTGGCTGCCGCCGGCTGCCCTTGGCAGTCCGGGGTCTCTTCGCCTTCGGGGGACAAGTGACCACGATCAGTGATCTCGACATATTCGCACGCGTCGCCCGCACCGGCAACATGTCGGCCGCCGGCCGCGAGATGGGCCTATCCCCGGCCGTCGTATCCAAGCGCATCAGCCAGCTCGAGGAGCGTCTCGGGGCACGGTTGTTCCAGCGCACGACCCGGCATTTGACACTGACCGAGACGGGCGCGGGCTATTTCAAGCGCGTCGTCGACATCCTCAGCCTATGCGAGGAGGCGGAAGACTTCGTCAGCCGCCGCAACACCAAGCCGCGCGGCCTGTTGAAGGTGACGATGCCGACGGCATTCAGCCGGTTGCACATCGCCCCCTACATCAACAAATTCCTCGCCCGCTATCCCGAGATAGAGCTCGACGTGCATATTGGCGATGGGTTCGTGGACATCATCCGTGAAGGCTTCGACCTCGCCATCCGCATTGGCGAGCTGGAAGACTCCTCGCTCGTCGCCCGCCGTATCGCCTCCGACACGCGCGTCGTCTGCGCTGCGCCGGAATACCTCGAGCGGCACGGCACGCCCACAGACCTCATCGACCTCGAAGCCCACAACTGCCTTGCCGCCGACACGGCCGAGGTGTGGCGGCTCGAAGGACCGGACGG
>CAZOOS010000011.1:0-29346 GCA_964581475.1 uncultured Hyphomicrobium sp. | reverse complement strand
ACAACTGCCTTGCCGCCGACACGGCCGAGGTGTGGCGGCTCGAAGGACCGGACGGTGAGACGCAATTCCATCCGCACGGCAACGTGCGCTCCGATTCCGGCGAGTTCATCCGCGAGCTGGTGATGGCGGCGACGCGCTGAGCCGCCGCCACGCTGCGTTGAAAATACGACGGTCATGGCCCTTCGGGCGGTCGTCTTCCCTTGATCGCCGCCGCGGCATTTGCTCAGGTGTCTTGAAACGCAGGGAGGGAGAGCGTCATGCGCAGGGCAATACTCGCGGTCGCGGCCATGCTTCCCGCCGTGGCGGTGCCGGCTTTTGCGCAGGACGCCTCGAAAGGCGAGGCCGTGTTCAAGCGTTGCCGCGCCTGCCATGCGATCGGCCCTGCGGCCAAGAACAAGGCTGGTCCTGCGCTCACCGGCATCGTCGGCAAGAAAGCGGCGAGCGCTCCCGGCTTCAACTACTCCGACGCGATGAAGGAAGCCGCCGGCCGCGGCCTGACGTGGACGGAGCCGGAGCTGACGAAGTTTCTCGAAGCGCCCGATGTGGTCATCCCCAACAACGTCATGGCCTTTCCCGGTATCAAGAACCCGGCGGACCTCAAAGACCTCGTCGCCTTCCTGAAGCTGCACAAGTAGCGGCGCTGCCGATAGCCAGGCGGAACACCCGATGAGTGAAGGCTATGCAAGGCGGCCGCGCGTCGGGCTTTTCGTAACCTGCCTCGTTGACGTCATGCGCCCCTCCGTCGGCTTTGCCGCCGTGCGCCTGCTGGAGGCTGCCGGCTGCGAGGTGATCGTGCCGAGTGCGCAAACGTGCTGCGGCCAACCTGCCTATAATGGCGGCGATAGGTGCGGGGCCCGCGCCATCGCCTTGCAGACGATCGCGGCGTTCGAGGGTTACGACTACGTCGTGGCGCCTTCCGGGTCGTGCGCGGCAATGCTCAAGCTGCACTATCCGCGCCTCATGGCCGGCGACGACGAAGCCGAGCAGCGTGCCCGCGCCTTCGCCGAACGCGTGCACGAGCTCGTCTCATTCCTGGTCGACGTGCGCGGCATGTCGACGGTGCCGGGCAGCTTCCAGGGCCGCGTGACCTATCACGACGGCTGCTCGGGGCTGCGCGAGCTGAAGATCAAGCAGCAGCCGCGTCGCCTGCTCGCCGCCATGCCTGGATTGGAGCTGATCGAGATGCCTGGCACCGAGACCTGCTGCGGTTTCGGCGGTCTGTTCTCGGTGAAGTTTCCAGAAATCTCCAATGCCATGGTGTCGGCCAAGGCCAAGAGCAGCGAAGCAACGGGCGCGGAGCTGATGCTGTCGGGGGAGCTCGGCTGCCTCCTGAATGTCGCCGGGAAGCTGTCGCGACAAGGATCGCGGGTCGCGTGCCGGCACGTGGCCGAGGTGCTCGCCGGCGAGATGGATGCGCCGCCGCTTGCGCGCCCGGCACCGCGAGGCGCGTCATGAAGCGGGGCGCGAACTTTGAGGCGGGGGTCGCCGCTGCCCTCGCCAACGCCTCTTTGCAGGCCGCGCTCGCCGACGTCCCTGCCGGCTTCGTCGCCGGGCGGGCGCGGGTAAAGGCGGCGATGCCAGAGTTCGAGGCGCTGCGCCGCACGGGTCGCAACATTCGCGATCACACGCTGGCGCACCTCGATGCCTACCTCGAAATCTTCGAGCGCAACGCCATTGGCGCCGGCTCGCAAGTGCACTGGGCGGAAACCGGCGCCGACGCCTGTGACATCATCCTCGGCATCTGCCGCGCAGCCGGTGCGCGCCTCGTCACCAAGAGCAAGTCGATGGTGTCCGAGGAGGTCGGCCTGCGTGCGCGCCTGGAGGAGGCCGCACTCGAGGTGATCGAGACCGACCTCGGCGAATACATCATCCAGATCCGCGGCGAGACACCTAGCCACATCATTGCACCGGCGATCCATCTGCGCGCCGGCGATGTCGCCGATGATTTCCGGCGGCGCCATGGCCACCTCGCCGCCGATCGCGATCTGTCGGCGCCCGAGGCGTTGGTCGGCGAAGCCCGGGCCGTGCTGCGCGACAAGTTCCTCGCCGCCGAGGTGGGCATCACCGGTGCCAACTTTCTCATCGCCGAGACCGGCTCGGCCATCGTCGTCACCAACGAAGGCAACGCCGACCTGACGATGTCGCTGCCGAAGGTGCACATCGTGCTGGCGTCCATCGACAAGGTGGTCCCGACCCTCGACGACGCCTGGCCGCTGCTGCGGCTTCTCGCCCGCTCGGCGACCGGGCAGGAGTTTACGGCCTATACGACATTGGTCACCGGGCCGCGCCGGCCCGCCGATGTCGACGGCCCCGAAGCTTGCCACGTGGTCATTCTCGACAACGGCCGCTCCGAGCTGCTGGCCTCGAAGCTGCGCCCGGTTCTGCGCTGCATTCGCTGCGGCGCCTGCATGAACCACTGCCCGGTGTATTGCGCCATCGGCGGGCACGCCTATGGCTCGGTGTATCCCGGTCCCATCGGCGCGGTGCTCTCGCCGGCGCTCGCCGGCTTGCCGGAGGCCGGCCACTTGGCACAGGCTTCGACCTTCTGCGGCCGCTGCGAGGAGGTATGCCCCGTCGAGATTCCGCTGGTGTCGCTGATGCGCCATTGGCGCGAGATGGCCATCGACGAACCGGGGCCACGGTTGAGCCGGATACTGTTACGGGCCTGGGCGTGGCTGGCGGAGCATCCACGCGCCTACCGCCCCGTTGCCAGCTTGGCGGCAGGCACGCTGGGCCTGGCCGGACGCACGCACGGGTACTTGCGCGCGCTGCCATTCGGCGTTCGCTGGACGCGCCACCGCGACTTGCCGGCGCCACAGGGAAAGACCTTTCACCAACTCTACAGACGGCGCGCGCGGGAGGCGGCACCATGAGCCGCGAGCGCATGCTCGGCAGCGTCCGTCGCGGGCTCGACGCGCATGCGTCCGCAGCCGCGCGGCGGCGGGCAGCCGAAGCGCGCCTGACCGCAGTCGCCCCGCATCCGCGTCCCGCTGGCGCCGCCGGCGATCTTGTTCGGAACTTCAAGGACCGGCAGCGGGCGCTGGGTGTCGAGCTGGTCGAGGTCGATGCGGCAGACGACGTTTCCGCTGCCATCGCCGCATATCTGCGGCGGCTGGCGTTGCCGGCGCGATTGCGTTGCGGGGCAGACCCGCTTTGGGGCGCGTTGCCGTGGGAGCGCGCGCCGTCGCTCGTCGTGGATAGGGGGCCCGCGCAGGACGGCGACACGACAGGTCTGTCGCGCGCCGTTGCCGGCGTCGCCGAGACGGGCACGCTGGCCCTCGCGTCGGGACCCGACAACCCGGTGACGCTCGGATTCCTTCCCGATACGCATATCGTCGTGCTGCGGGCGGCGTCGGTCGTTGCACACTACGAGGACGCAGCTGCGCTGGTGAAGGCCGAGACCGGTGGCGCCGTGCCGCGCACGCTCAATCTCGTCACCGGCGCCTCGCGCACCGGCGACATCGGCGGCAAGATCGTCATGGGTGCGCATGGACCGCGGCGGCTTGCCGTCGTCCTTATCGTGAGCGGCTGACGGCTGGTTATCGGTTGCGGCAGCTCTGCAGGCAGCTCGAGTACTGCTTCTCACAGGCCGCCGAGCCCTTGGTCTGGATGCGGCACTGATTGTAGGCTTGGGCGCAGCTTCCTCCGCAACCGCCCTCCGCCTCAGCGGGTCCGAAATACGTGACTGCAGCGAGAATTGCGGCGGCAACTGCACCGGCCGCTAAAGCCAAAAGATTCGCGCGCACAACCAATTCGTTCTCCCGCCGCTTGCGGCAAACGCTTCGGTCCGTTGAAACGGATACCCTGAGAAATGCCCTTTACGCCCTGGGTCCGAGTTAACGTCCCCTAGGATGAACACAAGCTGAACCAGCGCGCCAGACCCTTTAAAACGCATATTCTTCAAAAACATGGTCGACGTCGCGCGACCAGGGCCCCTCATAGCGCTCAATGAGCCGATCGGCGAGCGTGCAGCCGGAAATAGCGACCTCATCGAGGATGTCGAGGTAGACGGCCTCGTCCTGGCTGGCGGCGTTGATACGCCGGCGGGCGCGCAGCCCGCGGCGCGAGATGCGCAGCGCTTCGCGGGCGATCTGTTGCACGGTGGTGTTGCGAAACGGCGTTGCCAATGCGCTCTTGGGTACGGCATTGCGCAGCGCGTCGCGCTCTTCGGCGGTCCAATCCTTGACGAGCTGCCAGGCGGCGTCGAGCGCCTGAGAATCGTAAAGCAGTCCCACCCAGAATGCCGGCAGGGCGCAGATGCGCTGCCAGGGCCCGCTGTCGGCGCCGCGCGTTTCCAAGAAGCGCTTGAGCCGCACCTCGGGGAACAGCGTCGTCAGGTGGTCCGACCAGTCATCGAGGGTCGGGCGCTCGCCCGGCAGTTGCGGCAGCTTGCCGTCGAGGAAATCCTGGAACGAAGCGCCGGAGGCGTCGATGTAGCGGCCGTGCCGGTAGACGAAATACATCGGTACGGCCAGGGCATAGTCGACGTAGCGCTCGTATCCCATGCCGTCCTCGAAGGCGAATGGCAGCATGCCCGTGCGGCGGCGGTCGGTGTCGCGCCACACCTCGCTGCGCATCGATTTGAAACCGTTGAGGCGCCCTTCGGTAAATGGCGAGGATGCAAATAGCGCCGTCGCAATCGGCTGCAGCGCCAGGGCGACACGTAGCTTCTTGACCATGTCCGCCTCGCCGGCGAAGTCGAGGTTCACCTGGATGGTTGCCGTGCGATACATCATGTCGAGGCCGCGCGAGCCGACCGTCGGCATGTAGCGCGCCATGATGGAGTAGCGCTCCTTGGGCATGTGCGGCGTCTCGGCCAAGGTCCACTTGGGCGAGAACCCGAGGCCGAGGAAGCCGATGCCGAGCGGCTCGCCGACGCTCAGCACCTCGCGTAGGTGCTGGCGCGTCTCGCTGGCGGTCTCATGCAAGTTGTCGACCGGGCGCCCGGAAAGTTCGAACTGGCCGCCCGGCTCGAGGCTGATGTTGCCGCACAGCTCACAGTCCGGCCGCTTCAGCGCAATGATCTTGTCGCCCTCGAGGATCGGCGCCCATCCGAAGCGCGCGATCAGCGCCTTCAACAGCGCCGAGATGCTGCGCTCGCCCTCGTAGGGGACCGGCGTCAGGGTATCGGTATGAAAGACGAACTTTTCGTGCTCGGTGCCGATCAGCCATTTCTCTTTTGGCTTTTCGCCCGCGGCGATCCAGGCAACCAGCTCGTCGCGCGCTGCAACCGCCCTGCCCGGCCCGCTATCCTCACGTGTCGACATTCAACGGACCTCGGCGTTCGGATGCGGCGAAGTTGCTTGCATATCCGGGGGTTGGCAATCGAGCGGCGGCGGATGCGAGTAGAGTGTAACCGCCAGCCATTGAGCGTTTCGAAACGCCAGCTGTAAGGCGCCCCACGTGGGGGGTGCAACCCGGTGTCGCGTCGCAGCGCGGCACATGCAGCTACCATAAAAAAACACTATTGCACGTGTCGATTTGTGTGCTGGATGCTGCGTCGTCTCGACGGGATTGGCCGCTCATAGCCGTTGGTAGTTGGGTAATGCACAAGCGGGTAGAACAGAGTTACACAAATCGCCGCCCCGGCCTTCACCTCTGCTCGCAACTCTGGGAGAACACAATGAATAAGCTACTGGCCGCCTGCGCCCTCTGCGGCCTTTTTGCCGGTCCGGTCCTCGCGGCGAACGCCGCGGTCGATACGGCCGTAAAGACCTTCGATGCCGTCGGCAACGACGCAGCGAAGCTGAAGGTCTACTGCGAGATGAGCAAGGTCATGTCGTCGGCCGACGCCGAGGACGACAGCAAGGCGGAAGAGCTCGACAAGAAGATGGACGGCTTCATGAAGGATCTGGGCCCCGAGTTCCAGTCGGCCTTCGAGGCGGGCGCCGATCTCGATCCGGAATCGGCTGACGGCAAGACCTACGATGCCGCCATGGACAAGCTCGACGAGAAGTGCGGCAAGTAAGCTGCACGCCGATCGTCGAAGAGTTCTGCGAGGCTGCCTGCGAAGGCGGCCTCTTCTTTTTCGCGTCAGCGCCAATCGCCGAGGGCAGCATTGACGAGCGCCAGCGCCGCCACGGCGGCGGTGTCGGCGCGCATGATGCGCGGTCCGAGCGAGATCGCGAGCGTCGATGGATGTCCGCGCAATAGCGTGCGCTCGGCGCCGTCGAAACCACCTTCCGGACCGATGAGCACGGCCAGCGGCATGTCACCGACACCCGATAGCGCCGCCAGCGGGCTCGCCAGGTCCGCAGCCTCGTCGCAGAAAATCAGTTTGCGCCGCGGGTTCCAGGCCGCGAGCGCCGCCTCGAGCTTCAGCGGCTCCCCCACCGTCGGCACGCGCAAGACGCCGCATTGCTCGGCCGCCTCGATGGCATTGGCGCGCATGCGCTCGAGGTTCACGCGCGCCGCGACGGTGTGGTGCGTCAGCACCGGCTGCAGATGCGCGACGCCCATCTCGGTCGCCTTCTGCACCATGTAGTCGAGACGCGCGTGCTTCAACGGCGCGAAGAGATAGTGGAGGTCCGGACCGTCCTGCTGCGCACGCGTCCGCGCCAGGCATTCGAGCGTACACCGCTTCTTGCCGGTTTGCGCGATGCCCGCCCGCCATTCGCCGTCGCTGCCGTTGAAGATGAGGATCTCCGCGCCGGCGCCCAACCGAAGCACGTTGAGAAGATAGTTGGCCTGCTCCGCCGTGCAGGCGATCATCGCCCCGTCTGCCAGCGGCGGCTCGACGAAAAGCCTCACGTCGTGAAAATCGCTCTGTCGCATGCAGCTATTTGCCGGGAAAGCCACCGGCTTGCAATCAGCTAGCAGCTAGCCTGCTCAGAACTGTCATCCCGGAAGGCGAGCGTCTAGCGAGCCTATCCGGGACCCAGCGAATGTGAGTCGAAGCCTCAGCACACATGGGAGCTGCGCTAGGTATATGTTGGATCCCGGGTCTGCGTTCGCTTTCGCTCACTTGCCCGGGATGACAGGAGACACTCAGCGGGCGCAGGAGTTGGCGATCGAGCCGATGAACTCGCCGGGGATCGGCGGCGCCGGAGAGTAGCCCTTGCACAACGCGCCGATCTTGCCGCCGTTCTTGTCGGCGCCGGCAACGCAGTAGAGCCCGGTGCCATTGGGCTGTGGCGTGAAGCCGACGCCGCGCTCGCCGCCGAGATCGGAACTGAGATAATTCAGCGCGTGGATGCGCGCGGCTCCGGCTTTGCCGGTGAGCGGCCGCGGCCGAAAGTGGGTATCGGTGACGGGGATGGCCTCGACGGCGCGCAGCTTGAGCGTTCCATCCGCAGCCTTCTTCAGGTGGATCCGGGCCATCAACCCGTAGTCGCGACAGATGCCCTTGCCGGTGATGTCGGCCGTGCCCTGGTGCAGGAAGTTGCCCAGACCGTAGAAGATGAGCGACTTGCCGGCGATCTCGACGCCGCGCACGACGTGCGCGTGGTGGCCGATGATGAGGTCTATGCCGTCCTTCTGTGCGGCGAGGCCGCGGAAGTCGGCGAACTGCTTGGCATCGGCGCGCACCCGGCCCTCTTCGCCGTAGTGAATCGACAGGATCCGGTAAGCGGCGGGTGCGGCGACGAGCCTGCGGCGTACCTCGGCATAATCGTCGTCGAAACGGTAGGCGCTCTGGCCCGGTTTGTCCGGGCCGGCCCGGTGGCGCTCGAGATTGTTGGTGACGATGCCCGTCGCCGCAAAGGCGATCTCCGCGCCCTTGACGCTGACGCGTTGCGGACGGCTCGCCTGCTCGCTGTTCATGCCGAGGCCGGCGGCGACCGCGAGTCGCTCGCTCTGCAACCCGCCGACGTGCTTCAGCGTCTCCTTCAGTCCCTCGAGGCCGTAGTCCATCGAGTGATTATTGGCGAGCGACAACAGATTGAAGCCGCGCGAGACGAGGTGGCGGACGCCGTTGGGATGCGTGCGGAAGTTGAACGGCGCGCGCTGCTCCTTCAGGTCCGGGGTGAGATCGTTGCGGTCCGTCACCACCGTCTCGATGTTCATGAAGTTGAGATCGCCGTTGACCTCCTCGTCGATCGCCGATGTCGTCTCGGCCCACGTCTGGAACGTGCCGCGCCGGATGCCGCCCGGCTCGACCGGTTGATTGTTGCGGCTATAGCCGGTGTCGCCGACGACGGTGATGGTGACCTCGTCATCCGCCGCTGCCAACCCGGGCCTGGCGGCGGGACCAGTCAGCCACAGGGCGGCGAGCAGCAGGGTAAAGGCGTAGCGGTGCATGGGGATTTTCATTTGCGGCATAAAGAACTGCAGAGTGCGGCGATGCCAGGGCAATCGCCGGCGTTGCTTAAAGCACGACGGCACCTTTGCCCTTCGCTTTGTGATCGGGCTCGACGTGGATGACGACGTCGGTGCTCGCCAACTCGGCCTCGATCGCATCCTCCAGGCGGTCGCAGATCTCGTGCGCCGCCTCGACGGTCATATCGCCAGGGACCACAAGATGGAACTCGATGAATGTCTGCGGCCCGGCGGTGCGGGTGCGAATGTCGTGTGCCTGCAGGGCGCCTTCGCCGTTGGCACGGATCACCTCCTTGATGCGGGCTTCGATCTGCGGCGAGGCGGCCTCGTCCATCAGCGCGCTCATGGATTCGACGGCGAGCTTGTAGCCGATACGCAGGATGTTGACGGCGACGACCCCGGCAAGGAGCGGGTCGAGGATGGCCCATCCCGTTATTGTTGCCAACACGAGCCCCGCGAGTACGCCGACCGACGTTATTACGTCGCTGACGAGGTGGTGCCCGTCGCCCTCCAACGCCGGCGAGGCCCACGCCCTGCCGCGGCTGATGAGCACGAATGCCCAGGCGGCATTGATCGCTGTCGCCAGCCCGTTCACCAGCAAGCCGGACACCGGATCGGTCAGCATCCTCGGCTCAAGGAGGGCCAGGTAAGCCTCGCGGAAGATGAGCAGGGCGGCAACGATGATCAGCGCGCCCTCGAGAACCGCCGAGAAGTACTCTGCCTTGTGGTGTCCGAACGGGTGACCGTGGTCGGGCGGCTGCGAGCTGATGCGAATGGCGATGAGCGCGGCGACCGCGGTCAGCACGTTGACGATGCTTTCCAGCGCGTCGGAGAACAGGGCCACGCTGCCGGTCATCAAGAATGCGATGTACTTGATGCCCATCACCGCCAGGGCAATGCCGATGCTGGCGGTTGCGATCACCAGATGTTTGCTGCGAGGCGGATGTACGAGGGTCTTCATCGGGCTCATTAAGCGGCTAAGACTACGTGCGGCAAGTGCCTCCGATAGCGCACGACGCCTTGACGCAGCGGTGTTTTCCACACGCCTGACGGTCGCCTCACTCCCTCGTTGCCCGCGAATCTGATGGGGAGTGGGACTTGGGCTGAGCCGTCGCCGCGCGCGTTGGCCAGCCGAGGCGGAGGGCACAATCAATGGCAAACTTCCCGACACATATCGTGGTCGGCACGGTCGTCGCCGGTTCACTCGCGACGCTGACGCTGGCCGCCGACGTGATCGCCCCTGAAAACCTCATAGCGGTCACCATGGCCGGATCGCTCGGCTCGGTCCTACCGGACATCGACCTAAAGGATTCGCACCCCAGCCGTGCGCTCTTCGCCGGCCTCGCGGTGTTCTTCTCGTTTGCGCTGCTGTTCCACTTCGCACCGCATCTGTCGATCGTCGAAATGTGGACGCTGTGGCTGGGGACACTACTGTTCGTGCGCTATGGCCTGCACACGATGTTTCATAAGCTGGCCACCCACCGCGGTGTTTGGCATTCGTGGATTGCCGGCCTCGCCTGTGCCTTGGCCACGGTGCTCATTTTCTACTACGTGTTCGATCGGCCCGACGGCGTCGCCTGGCTGGCCGGCGGCTTCCTGCTCATCGGCTTCCTGACGCATTTGATTCTCGACGAGATGTACTCCGTCGACGTGGTCGGCAACCATATCAAGAGGTCGTTCGGTACCGCCTTCAAGCCGATCGACATGCGCAACCCGGCCGGGTCTGCGGCCATGGCCGTGGCGGCTGTAGTGCTGCTGCTGCTCACGCCGTCGATCAGCGTGTTCTACGACGGCATCACCTCGCGCCAGATGTGGGCGTCGCTGCATCAGCGGCTGCTGCCGCAGGATCGATGGTTTGGGGTGGTGATCGACCGCCAGGTGGCCACGATGCCGGCGCCCACGGGGGCCGCAATGCCGCAGACCACGGGCTCGCTGCCGACGGCGCCGGCAGCCGCAGAGGCCGCCAAACTGGTGGCGCCATAGCCCTTCTACCGCTGTCCGGCGGGCGCCGCCTCCTATTGGGGTGTCGCCGGGGCCGGGCAGCGCTCCAACCCGGCAAGGTAGGTGGAGACGAGATCGTCCACCAGCGCCCGCCCGGCGTGCGCGGTGACGTGCGAAAGCTTGTCCGCCGTCGACAGTGCCGTCATCCCATGCACGCTGGCCCACAGCGTGCGTGCATGGCGTTTCTGGCAGCCCGGATCGGAATCGGGGAGCAGCCGCACCAGCGTCTGCTCGAGCGGCGTCAGCAGGTTCTCGACCTTGGCCTGGTACCACTCGGGAACCTCGCGGCCGGCCGGCATGCGATGCTCGTTCAGCAGGTTCCAGAGCTTCGGCCGCTCCTGCGTGAAAGCGAAATAGGTGCCGACGAGGCGGCGCAGCCTCTCCGCGGGCGGACCCGAGGCGTCGGTTTCGGCCAATCGGGTGGCAAGCTCGTCGAGCAGTCGCGCTTCGATGATGAGGAGCAAATCGTCCAAATTCTCGAAGACGTTGTAGAGCGTGCCGGGCGAGTAGCCGACGCGCTTGGCGATTTCCCGCGCTGAAAGACCTTCGAGACCATCCTGCTCTACGATCGAGGTGGTGGCCTCGATGATGAGTTCGCGCAGCTCATCGGGGGTGTGGATCGAGCGTCGGCCCATTTTTTTTATCCGCGCGCTAGTCGTTTGAAGACTGACGATCTACTACCATATGCTGAGCGCGCGCGCGGGCAAACTGAATTAAGTTATGGGCTGGACTAAATGCGCGGTTGAGCCCGGGCGCCTTGGTTTGGCACGAGACTGCGGCGCCGCGCCGGCCGCGGCCAAGGGTGGCGCGTCAGCAACTATTCGTGCAGTTGTCGCCTTCGACGTAGTCGACGCAGCTATTGCGCGGGCTGTGATAGGATTTGTCGGTCCACGTCATCGCCCCGGACATGCCAGGAACGAAATCTCCGAACAGCGGCTTGAACACGTAGGTCGCATCGACCACGATGACGCTGCCCCCCTTGCCGACGATGTCGCTGGGAAGCGCGTAACTCGAGCAGTCCGCTGGCTTGGCCATGCCATTGTATGCATACGACCAGGAGACGCGCGTGTCGGTGGCGTTCGTCGGCGAGGCGCGCACCGAAATGACGGCCAGCTTCAGCGACGAAGCGTCGTAGGGCCGCATCAGGTGCTGCACCGACTGCATCATGCCGTCGAGGTTCGACGCGGCAGCCGCTTTCGACTTGCCGAGGAACTCTTCGCGCGCGACGAGATCACCCGCCGTCCCGACGGCCGCCGTGAAATGCCGATCGGTGTTGACGGCTCGCCCGATTTCGATCGTCGCCAGCAGCATGAGCAGCAGAAGCGGCGCTAGGAATGCAAATTCCACGGCCGCGGCACCGCCGCTGTGGCGCGCGAAGTGGACGCCGAACGCGGGCAGACGCCTTACCGTGGCGCGGATCGAAGCAAGCATGGTTTCCTCACGCCGACGCATCAATTGTATGGCTCGCTTTTGAACGCCGTGGCCGCCTGAATGATCGCCGGGCCGGATCCATCGCCGCTGCTGCCGAGCTTCAGGAAACCGAAGCGCTGGGCCAAGTCCCACTCGTAGCAAAGGGTGACGAGCACGACCTCGCTGGCGCTTCCCGCGTACTTGCTGATGAGCTCGCCGGACGAGCCGGTGGAGCCAACCCTGTTGCCGTCCTGGTCCGTGCAGGTCTGCGGCGTAATTCCGCTCCAGGTCGAGGCATGCTGGACGATGGTGCTGATCTTGCCGCAGTCGATATAGGAGCCGGCTGACTGACAGACGAGCTCTCGGAAGCTGTCGACCGTCATGTTGCCCTTCTCCGCCTCTCCGGTGCGCAACTTGCGCGACGCCGCCTCCACGCCGTACTCGAGCGACGTGCTGGCGAGGAAGTAGAGGCCCATGCCGAGCAGGCCGAGGACGAACAGCAGGAACGGCATGGCGACGAGGGCAAATTCGATCGCGGCCGAGCCGTCCTCGTTACGGACCAACCGCTTGGTCAGGCAGCGCCGGCGAAAGAGCGGAAACCGGAGTCGGAGGGAGGGCAATAGCATCTACAACGTCTCAGGTGAAAACCACCCGGACCGTATCTATAAGCCCATGAATTATGTATTACTTCGATCACAATTGAGCGGTTTCGGTAACCGAGACGTTAATCCATGCAACGGCGCGTCCGCTACTCGGACTGCTGGCCGGTGGCATTCTTGTCCGGTATCGATGCCCCCGCCTTGGCCTGCGCAGCTTTGATCGTCGCCTCGAAGTACTCCTGGGCGTCGCCGACGACGGTCGCCGGTGAGCACGTGGGGGCGCAAGTGTACGAGTGCCGTAGTGACCCCCGATAGACGACGACGGTGCGCCGGTCGTCCTGCTCGACAATCACGCGCTGGTCCTGGATGACGTTCTTGTCCGCGTCCAGCGCGATAATGTTGGTAACGCCAAACGTCTTGCCGGTGACGACCAGCAGGTTGCCTCCTTGCACGCTGACGTCGGCGATCGAGGGGTTGCCGATGATGACCTCCGCGACGGGGCGCGGAAGGCGGATGAGCTGCGACTGGTCGTATCTGACGAGCAGGTCCGCGGCGTCGGCGTGGAGCACGCCGGCCGCCGTGCCGGCCGCGGCGATAACAGCGACGATGGCCCAACGACGCGAGGGACTGACTAAAGACATGCTCGGCTACTTCCTCGGTGATTAATGGCCATTACTTCAGGAATTGGTGAAGAAAGCGGAAATGAGCGGCCCCAGATTTCCGCCGCGTGACGCTCTGCAATCCTTCGGTATCGAATCCGCTTCGCGAGACGGGGTGCCGGTCGGGCTCGGCGACGCTATTGAGAAAGGTATCCTTGTTGAGCCCTAGTAATATTACACGGAGCAAGCAGTATATGCGGCGTAATTCTAGGGGAAACCACCTAAATCTACGCTCGGCGACTTCCAAAATCGTGCGTCGTTTGTAGAGATTATCTTGGCGGTCTTGGGGATCTGGCGATTTGATCGATTGTTATTGAATCGAATAACCGACTGTTAGGAGACATTTACGAGCAAATTAGTTCGTTTTACCAAGGTTTAATACGAGCGCGCTCTTATAGGCCCTAGTCCGCAGCCACGTGCTGTTGGGCTCGCATATGCGACCAAAAAAACTGGGAGTGCTGTCATGAAGACTTTCCTCGATCGTTTCGCTCGCGACGACTCCGGCGCGACGGCCATTGAATACGGCCTCATCGCCGCTTTCATCGGCGTCGGTATCATCGCCGGCCTCGGCCCGCTTCGCGACGCGCTGAACGACCTGTTCGACACTGTTTCGGGCGAACTCGACCAGGGCTAATCGCCTGACGCTCGTCATACGGGGCCGCCCGCAGCAATTTGCTGCGGGCGGCCTTCTTTGTTTCGGACGAGCCGGCAAAGCGGTTCGGACCGCACGCCCGCTGCGCTGCGGCTTGAGCCTTGCTTAACCCGTTCTGCGGGACACTGAGGACACCCCTTGGTCGTCCGGAGTGCTACGGCGTGGCTGCGCATCCTCTGTTGTTCGTCTTCCCGTTCGCCATGGCCTACGCGGCCCTGATGGACATCTTCACGATGCGCATCGCCAACGGCGTGTCGATCGCCGTGGGCGTGGCCTTTCTTATCGTCGCCCCGATCGCCGGTATGCCGGCGCAAGAGGTGTTGATGCACCTCGGCGTGGGCGCTGGAATGCTTGTCGTGGGCATGATCCTCTTTGCTTTTGGCGCGCTCGGCGGCGGAGACGCGAAGCTGCTCGCGGCCGCCTCCCTCTGGGTCGGACCGGCCCAGTGGCTGCCCTTCATCGCCCTGGTCGCCGTTTTCGGCGGCGTCCTGGCCGTGGTGATCGTCATCTTCCGCAAATACCCCGCGCGCGCGCTGATGCTGCCGCCTTGGGCGCTGCGCCTCCACCAGACCGGCGGCTCTATTCCTTACGGCGTCGCCATCGCCGCCGGCGCGCTCTTCATCTACCCGACGACGCCCTGGCCGGCGCTACTCGCGACGGGCTCCTGAGGTCAGCTTCCAGCTTCAAACTGCGACGGCAGTTAACCTCGCGTTGACGTTTGTCCGGCAGTGTCGAGGGTGACGAATATTCGACCTACCGGCTGAAGGAACCGTCGCAGGTGAAGCGAGCACAATTGATCGGCATCTCGATTGCGGGCGGAGCGGGTCTCCTTGCCTTCATTCTGATGCGTTCGATCGTGGGCGGCCCCTCGGCGCCGACGCAAGTCGCCGTGCCTGTCAACGCGACCGAGGTGTTGGTGGCGCGCCGGCCGATTGGACTCGGCGAGACGACGAAGGACACGGACTTTCGCTGGCAGACGTGGCCTGCCGATGCCGTGACGCCCTCGTTCATCACTCAAGGCGATGGCGAAGGCATGAAGCTTGTTACCAACGCGATTGCGCGCGCGCCGTTGCTCGAGGGCGAGCCCGTCACGCGGCAGAAGCTGATCAAGCCCGGTCAGGGCGGCGTGCTGGCGGCGATCCTGCCGAGCGGCATGCGCGCCATCTCGACGAAGATCAAGGAAGAGACGTCCGCCGGGCGCCTCATCCTTCCGAACGACAGAGTGGATGTCATCCTCACTCGCCGTCAGCGCGGCCGTAGCGGCAATGACGTCCACGTCTCCGACACCCTTTTCAGAAACGTGCGCGTTCTCGCTGTCGGCCAGGAGATCGACACGAAGGAAGGCAAGAAGTCAGCCGAGGGAAGTGCCGACACGGCAACTCTCGAACTGACCCCGCCGCAAGCCGAGCTTCTCGCGCGAGCAAACGCCTCGGGTGAGATCAGCCTTTCGCTTCGCAGCGTCGCCGATGGCGACCCGAGCGGTAAGGGCCCGACTGCGGACATGAACGACGAGCGCGGCAGTGTTGTGCGCGTATTGCGATACGGCGTGCCCTCGCGTGCGTACGGCGTGAACTGAGTTGCGTAGATTCAGTTTCGGCTGTCGAAAAGGTAATCGATCATGCGAACGACCCTAAAATGGGCTCGCGCCAGCATGGCTGCTGTGTTCTTCGTCGCCACTTGTGTCGGCGACGTCCACGCGGCCGATATGAGCGGCAAACCTGGTAGTCAGGTTGGCCGCGATTCCGTGCTGCGCATTCCCGCCAATGCGGCATTCCCGCTATCGAAGCGGGTCGATCTGGGCGTCGGACGCTCGATCGTGGTGCAGTTTCCTGTGCCGCTCAAGGACGTGCTGGTTTCCGATCCCGGCGTGCTCGACGCCGTGGTGCAGTCGTCCGACCGGGTGTTCCTGATCGCCAAGAAGGCGGGCCAGACCAATGCTTTCTTCTTCGACGAGTACGGGCAGCAGATCTTGACGCTAGAGGTCGCCATCGGCGCCGATCTCACCTCGCTCGACCAGTTGCTGACCCGCCTTATCCCCGGCTCCAACATTCATAGCGAGATCGCCGGCCGGGCCATCGTGCTCACCGGGTCGGTGCGCACGCCTATCGACTCCAACATGGCCGCGCAAATCGCGGCGCAGTTTGCCGCCGTCAACAAGGACGCCGCGAGCGTGACGGCGGGGCCGAGCGCCGCGTCGAACACGAGCAGCACCACCAACATCGGCATCGGCAGCAGCGACTCGAGCTTTCAATCGTTGGGCGGCAAGTCCGGCGGCGACTCCGGCGGCGGTGACGACGCTTATAGCCCCAAGCCGATCATCAACCTGCTTTCGGTCGAGGGCGAGGAGCAGGTCATGCTCCGCGTCAGCGTGGCGGAGGTGCAGCGCGATATGCTGAAGCAGTTCGGCATCAACCTTGGCGCGCTCGTCAACTCGGGCAACTTCACCACCGCGATTCTTAGCGACAACGCCTTTCCTCTGTCGACGGCAGCCGGCCTAGGCAGCCTGCCAGTTCCCGGGATCACGCCCGGCGGCCTCAATGTCTTCGATCCTTCGCCGGTCGCTGGCATCGGATTCCCGAGCGGCGCGGCCGCCATTCCCTTCGCCAACTCCGGCGTCGCCACCGCGTGGCAATCAGGCAATCAAGCCATCACCGGCGTCCTGCGCGCCCTCGAGCGCGATGGCCTGGTGAAGACCCTGGCCGAGCCAAATCTGACGGCGGTGTCGGGCGAGCCGGCAAGGTTCCTCGCCGGCGGCGAGTTCCCCGTCCCTGTCGTCGACAGCCTTGGCCAGGTGTCTGTGCTCTTCAAGAAGTTCGGCATCGGCCTCGCCTTCACGCCGGTCGTCCTCTCCGAAGGCCGCATCAGCTTGAAGATCGAGACGGAGGTGAGCGAGCTGTCCAACCAAGGCGCCGTCACCATCGGCGGCATTCAGATCCCTGCCCTTAAGACGCGGCAAGCCGACTCGACCGTCGAGTTGCCGTCGGGTGGCTCGCTGGCCCTGGCCGGCCTGCTGTCGGAGGATACGCGGCAGAGCATCGACGGCTTCCCGGGGATGAAGGACCTGCCCATCCTCGGCACGCTGTTCCGCAGCCGGGACTATCAGAAGAAGGAAACCGAGCTCGTCGTGATCGTCACGCCCTACATGGTGCGCCCCGTGGCCCGCCAGGAGCTTGCGCGACCCCTCGACGGCCTCGGCGACCCGACAGATCGCAAGGCGAATTTTCTCGGCCACATGAACCGCATCTACGGCGGCGGACGGCCGGCTCCGGTGGGCGACCTCAAGGGCGACTACGGATTCATCGTGGAATAGCGGATGGGCTGGAGACGTATCATGACTGCCTCAAATGCGACGCGAGCCGTCCGCACCGGCTCGGCCCGCTCGCTCGGAGCTAAGCTGCTCGCCGCTTCGTTCGTGACGCTGGCGATGACCGGCTGCAAGACGACCGACGATCCTACGCGCGTCGCCGGATGGACGCTGGTCGACAGTGCGCAACGCCACCCGATCCTCGTCTCGCAGGAGCCGACGACACATCTCATCCGCATGGGACGCGGCTCGAACGGACTGTCATCGTCGCAGCGGGCGCAGCTTCTGGATTTCGTCGCCCACTTCCGCGCCACCGACGCCGGAAACAGCCGCCTCATCGTCGCCGTGCCCAGCGGCGGCGCCAACGAGGTATCGGCGATGTACGCGGTCGGCGAGATCCGCTCGATGCTGAACGATCAAGGGTTCGGACAAGCGTCGATCTCCGTCGAGGCCTATAACGCAGAAGGCGCCGGTGAGCCTCCGATCCGCGTTTCGTATATGCGCTACATCGCCGAGCCCCCTCAGTGCGGCGACTGGTCGACGAACCTCGCCTACGAGCCGATGAACCTGCCCTACCCCAACCTCGGCTGCGCCAATCAGCGCAACCTCGCCGTGCAGATTGCCAACCCCGCGGACCTGCTCGGACCGCGTACCGAGACTGCCCGTGCGAGCGATCGCCGCGACCAAGTTTGGAACAAGTACGTCAAGGGTGCGGCTACCGGTGCTGCTGCGGAGCGCGAGTTGGGCTCGGCTGTGGGTTCCGAAAAGATCAATCCGTGAGGATCGAAGCATAATTTGAGGACCGTGTGAGGTATGGCCAATAACGCATATTCCGCTGCGGACGCGCGCGCGACGGACGCACTCGAACCGGCAGTGCTTGCTGACGGGGCAGAGCGCGCCGAGCACCATCCGAATCTGCGCGCCCGGCCCATTCCGCGCATTTCCATCCAGGCGTTCTGCGAAAACGGCGCCACGGCCGAGATCATCCAGATCACCTCCGAGGACCGCCGGCTGGCGAAGGCGCATGTCAGCGTGCACATGGGCGGTGTCGAGGCGGCCGTCGCGCACTACCAGCAGAACCCGACCCCGAACCTCATCATTCTGGAAAGCAGCCTGCCGCGCGACCACATCCTGGCGGAGTTGGACCGGCTGGCGGAGAATTGCGACCCCGGAACCAAGGTGCTCGTCATCGGCCACGCCAACGACGTGTTGCTCTACCGCGAGCTGTTGAAGCGCGGCGTCAGCGAATACCTTGTCGAGCCGGTCGAGCCGATGCAGTTGATGGAGGCGATCTCCAACCTCTACAACAATCCGGAGACCGAGCCCGTCGGGCAGGTCTACGCCTTCATCGGCGCCAAGGGTGGCGTCGGCTCCTCGACCGTCTGCCACAACGCCGCCTGGTGCCTGTCGGAGACCGTCAAGGCCGACGTCGTCATCGCCGATCTGGATCTCGCCTTCGGCACCACCGGACTCGATTTCAATCAGGATCCGATGCAGGGCATCGCCGACGCCTTGTCGAGCCCGGATCGTCTCGACGAGGTGCTGCTCGACCGCCTGCTGACCAAATGCTCCGCGCATCTTTCGATCTTCGCGGCGCCGGTCGTCCTCGATCGCGAATACGATCTCTCGGTGGCCGGATGCGATCAGGTCATCGACGTCGCTCGCCAGAACGTTCCTTACGTCGCGGTCGATCTGCCGCACACGTGGACGGCGTGGGTGAAGAGCATTCTGCTGCAGGCCGACGAGGTCATCATCACCGCCGCTCCGGACCTCGCGAATCTGCGCAACGCCAAGAACATCGTCGATCTGTTGCAGCAGTCGCGGCGCAACGACTCCAAACCGCGCCTGGTGATGAACATGGTCAACATGCCCAAGCGGCCGGAGATCAGTGTCAAGGAATTCGAGTCGGCCATCGGCCTCAAGGCGATCAGCATCATCGACTTCGACAGCGAAACGTTCGGTCAAGCGGCCAACAACGGCCAGATGATCGAAGAGCTCAGCGCCAAGGCGCGCGCGGCGACTGCGTTTCGCGAGATCGCCATGTCCATCAGCAACCGGCGCGATACGCAGGCGGCGAAGAAGACCTCCGCGTTTGCGCCCTTCCTCGAGAAATTGAAACTCAAGCGTTAGGTGAAGTAGATGTTTGGTAAGCGTACTGGCGATACGGCCGCCCCACGCCGTGTTCTGCAGCAGCCCATCGCTCCGACTGCACCGCTGCCGGCGGCGGCCGAGCCCAAACCGGCGGTTACGCGAACGGCGCTGGCCAACGGCCAGATGAACAATGCCGTTGTAGCGGACGCGCAGCGCCGCCACTCGGAAGAATATTACGACGTGAAGACCACGGTCTTCAACGCGCTCATCGACACGATCGATCTGACGCAGCTCGCCAAGCTCGATGTCGCCTCCGCACGCGAGGAGATCCGCGACATCGTCAGCGAGATCATCCAGATCAAGAACGTCGTCATGTCGATCGCGGAGCAGGAGGAGCTTCTCGAGGACATCTGCAACGACGTGCTGGGCTACGGGCCGTTGGAGCCGTTGCTGGCGCGCGACGACATCGCCGACATCATGGTCAACGGCGCCAACACGACCTACATCGAGGTTGCCGGCAAGGTACAGCGCACGGGCGTGCGCTTCGCCGACAACCTGCAGCTCATGAATATTTGCCAGCGCATCGTCAGCCAGGTGGGCCGCCGCGTCGATGAATCTAGCCCGATTTGCGACGCGCGCCTTCCCGACGGCTCGCGCGTCAACGTCATCGCGCCACCCCTGGCGATCGACGGGCCGGCGCTCACCATTCGTAAGTTCAAGCGCGATCGCCTCAACCTCGATCAGCTTGCCAAGCTCGGAACGATTTCCGACAACGGCAGGGAAATTCTCGACATCATCGGGCGCGTCCGCTGCAATGTGCTGATCTCCGGAGGCACCGGTTCAGGCAAGACGACGCTGCTCAACTGCCTCACCGGCTCCATCGAGGACGACGAACGCATCATCACCTGCGAAGACTCGGCCGAACTCCAGCTGCAACAGCCGCACGTCGTGCGCCTGGAGACACGCCCGCCCAACCTCGAGGGCGAAGGCGAGGTCAAGATGCGCGATCTCGTCAGGAACTGCCTGCGTATGCGCCCCGAGCGGATCATCGTCGGCGAGGTGCGCGGACCCGAGGCCTTCGATCTGTTGCAGGCAATGAACACGGGCCACGACGGCTCGATGGGCACGCTCCACTCGAACAGCCCGCGCGAAGCCATCAGTCGTCTTGAGTCGATGATCATGATGGGCGGCTATCAGCTTCCCGTGCGCACCATCCGCGAGATGATCACCGGATCGGTTGACATCATCGTTCAGGTGGCGCGCCTACGCGACGGCTCGCGCAAGGTGACGCACATCACCGAAGTGCTGGGCATGGAAGGCGACGTGGTCACCCTGCAGAACCTCATCGTGTTCGACATATCGGGCGAGGATGCCAAGGGCCGGATACTCGGGCGGCATCGCTCGACCGGCATCGCGCGCCCGCGGTTCTGGGATCGCGCCGAGTACTACGGCCAGGAAGGCAGGCTGGCCGAAGCGCTCGCCGCCTCGGAAGTGCTCGACGCAAACGGCAACCCGCTCGGAGACAATAATGTTTGAGTCGGATTTCCTATCGTTCGGCTCCGCCATGCTGGCCGCGCTTGCGGTGGGTGCTCTGGCCTATGCTTTCCTCTATCCGCATTTCTCCGGCGACCGGGAGAAGGATTCGCGACTGAAGAGCGTCATCGAGTCGAAGGGTCGAGAGACGGTCACGGCCCTCGATCAGGCGACTTCGCGCCGCAAGTCCGTGGTCGACACTTTGAAGGAAATGGAGAACCGCCACAGGGCGGCCGAGAAGATTTCGCTGCGGCTGCGGTTGGAGCGCGCCGGTCTGTCGATAACGCCGAGGATGTACTGGGTGGCGAGCGTCGCTTGCGGTGTGGTGCTCGCCGTAATCGTGACGGTCTCTCTGCAGGCCAGCGCGACACGTTTGGTCCTGACAGTCGTCGTCGGGCTGGTCGGCGTGTTCGGCGTCCCCCGCTGGTTCGTCAACAAGCTTACGGCCAGGCGCCAGGCACAGTTCCTTAAGGAGTTGCCGAACGCCATTGACATCGTCGTGCGCGGTATGAAGTCGGGTCTCCCGCTGAATGAGTGCTTGTCCATCATCGGGCGCGAGAGCGAGGAGCCTCTGGCCAGCGAGTTCCGTGAGGTTATTGATCAGCAGCGCGTCGGCGTGTCGCTGGGCGAAGCCCTCGAAAAGCTGACCACGCGCATGCCGTTGCCTGAGATCAAGTTCCTGCAGATCGTCGTCGCCATCCAGCAGCAGGCCGGCGGCAACCTTTCCGAGGCACTGAGCAACCTCTCGACCGTGCTACGCGACCGCTTCATGCTGAAGATGAAGGTCAAGGCGATGAGCGCCGAGGCGAAGGCATCGGCCATGGTTCTGGCTTCGCTACCGCCGATTGTCACGTTCCTCGTCTACAGCTCGTCGCCCGACTACATCTCGGCGCTGTTCGACACGCGCACCGGAAACTTTGCCCTCCTGATGTGTGGGATTTGGATGCTGACGGGCGTCCTCGTCATGCGGAAGATGATCAACTTCAAGTTCTGAGCTCGCTGCGGCGGGCGCTCTACAAAGTGACGGTGGCAGGCAATGCAACTCATCGATACGTTCACCAACCCGACTTTCATCGTCACCATCCTGGCCGCCATCTGCGCCTTTGCGACCGTGTTGACGATCACCATGCCGATGCTCGCCCGCGATCGCATGAACCATCGTATGCGCGTCATGGCCGTCGAGCGCGACAAGATGCGGGCCGAGCGGCTGGCCGAAATGACGGCGCGTGAGCGGCAGGGAAAGCTGCGCCACGCGCCGGCCGGTTTCATGCAGCAGATCGTCAATCGTCTCAATCTGCGCAAGATGCTCGACACCGCCGATCTACGCGACCGCCTGAAGAGTGCCGGCTTGCGCGGACAGGCACCGCTGGTCGCCTTCATGTTCTTCCGCGTGGCCGCGCCGCTGGTATTTTTCGCCGGCGCCATGTTCTACCTCTTCGTCCTCGGCGCCTTGTCCTATCCCCCACCGGTCAAGCTGATGATGGCGCTCGGTGCGGCGTTCCTCGGCAGCTACGCGCCCAGCATCTTCATCTCGAACCTCATCCAGAAGCGCCAGCAGTCCATCAAGATGGCATTCCCCGATGCCCTCGACATGCTGCTCATCTGCGTGCAGTCCGGGATGTCGGTCGAGGCTGCGTTCGGCAAGGTTTCGAAGGAAGTTGGCGCACAGTCCATGGAACTGGCCGAGGAGCTCAGCCTGACGACGGCCGAGTTGTCCTATCTGCAAGACCGCCGGCAGGCTTTCGACAATCTCGGCAAGCGGACCGGCCTCGCCGGGGTGCGCGCCGTGACGACCGCGCTCATTCAGGCAGAGCGCTACGGCACGCCGGTGAGTCAGGCGCTGCGGGTGATGGCGAAGGAAAATCGCGACATCCGCCAGTCGGAGGCCGAGAGGAAGGCCGCCGCGCTGCCGCCGAAGCTGACGGTGCCGATGATCGTGTTCTTCCTGCCGGTGCTCTTCGTCGTCATTCTTGGACCGGCGGCAATCCGCTATTGGGAGTGGGGATGAGCCCGGCGGTTATGCGCGGCGCCCGCCCCGTGTCCCCTGATCCTTATCTCAGCGCTTCGCCTGTGCGACGATGGGCGACCATGCGGTTGCCGCCGCAGCCTCCGGCTTGGCGTGCGCCTTGGCGGTAGCGGCCTTCTTCTTCGGCTTCGCCGGCGCACTGTCGTCATCAACGGCGAACTGAGCCGCCATCTGCGCCACGGACATCACTTTTCGTGCCGGCACAGTCGCTGCGGAGGGCGCGGCCGGAGCGGGCTGCTCGGCCGAGACGACCCAACCGGTATCCTTGGTAGCTTCGGCGTCGATCGGCGGCATCGGCTGCACTTCGGCGACCTTCTGCACCGGCACGGCGGCTGCGATCGGCGCCGCGGCAATGTTCGCTTCCGTGTTCCATTCGGCCGGCATCGGGTCGGAGTTGGGCATGGACCTGGGATCGAGCTTCACCACCTGGCGCAGGTAGTCGGCGTTGTCGTTGGCATTCGTCATGGGGATGTCGCGGGCGGCGACGAGCTTGGCTTCGTCGTATTTGCCCTGCAAGCCGAGCACCAGAGCCAGGTTCTGGCGAATGCGCGGCGACTGGCTGTCGGATGCGGCGGCAAGGCGCAGCATCGATTCAGCCTTGTTCGGTTCGCCGTTCATCGCATGCGCGAGCGCGAGATTGCTCACCACGGACGGCTGGTTGTTGGACAGGGTCAAAGCCTTCTCGAAATACGGAATGGCGTCGTTGTAGTTGCCTTCCTTGGCAAGCGCGGCTCCGCGCGCCGAGATTACCCGCCAATCCGGCTTTGTCGGATCGTCGGCCATGGCTAGCAGCTTCTTGGCCACCTGAACCTGGTCGAGGTCGAGCGCCAACCGTCCGTACTCGCTGGCCAGATCGCGGCTGTTGCCATGGAAGATCGATGCCTGCTGCAACACGGACATGGCCTGGCGCTTTTCGCCCATAGCCTTGAGATTGCGCGCATAGCTCAGAGCGGTCGGCAGATCGCGCGAGTTCTCCGCGTATTGCTTGCCCCAATACTCGGTGGCCTTGCGCAGCTCGTCTGCGTCGGTTGGCGCTTCGGGTTGGGCCGCGGCCCGGATTTGGACGGAGGGGGCGGAGCCGTTGATGCCCGGCAGCGACTGGCCGCAGGCGCCGAGCATGAGCGCGGCGGTGAGCGCGGCGAGGGTCGGCGCCTGGCGAAGTGCACGTGCTGCCGGATGCCTGTGAGAAACGAACGCCATCGAGGTCTCCCTGATCGGTTGGGATCACAGACGGGCAGGCCCGAATCTCTGTCCCTTGATCGTCAGGTTGGGAGACACTTCTCAATAAACGATTAACCCTCGCTAACCGGCGCTTAAACCGGGCTTGCCTATGACTGCGCCGCCACTTGCGCCCGGGCGCCGTCTATCCATGCGGCCACCTCCGGCATGGCGAAGATCGTCGCCACGTAGTCGGCGGCCGTGCCGTCGTCGCCGTAGCGGCCGAGGTCGGGGATGTAGGTGCGAAAGCGCGAGGCGGCCGGCGCGTACATCGCATCGGCGGCGGAGAATTCGCCGAACAGGAATGGGCCGCCGTCCCCGTATTTCGCACGGCACTCGCGCCAAAGGGCGACAATGCGCCGGATGTCGCTGGCGACCTCCTCGGGCACGGGTTCGATCGGGTTGGCGGCGAGGATCTCCATCGAGCACGCCTGGCGCAGCGGAGCGAAACCGGAGTGAATCTCGGCCGAGACGCAGCGCGCCAGGGCGCGCTCCCGCCGGTCGGCCGGCCACATGCGCTTGTCGGGATGCTGCTCGGCCAGGTACTCGATGATGGCAAGGCTGTCCCATACCGCCAGGTCACCGTCGAGCAACAGCGGCACCAGGCCCGAAGGGCTGAATTTGAGGATCGCAGCCTTGGAATCCGCCTGTCGTAGCCGGACGTTAATCTCCTCGAACGGCAGGCCGAGGCGGCGCATAGCCAGCCATGGGCGAAGGCTCCAGCTCGACCAATTTTTGTTGCCGATGACCAGGCGATAGCGAATTGCGGCCATGCTCTTGCCTTGCCCTCCGTGATCCTGTCTTGTGCGCCGCGCGAGTCGGCCAGACAACCTATGTCAACTCATGCCCCATTAGGTCTCGGCTTGCCAACAGCGAGCACCCCCGAATGAGCGATGATCCGATGAAGCGTGACAACCTGCCCGCCGACGGCATTTTCGCCGCCGATGGAGCGGCAGGTCACGAAATCCCCGTCTGGGCCGTGGAGAAAGATGCCTCGCTCGAGGCGCTGCCCCTGTCGAACGCGCAGCGCACTTGGATCGAGGGCGTTGGCTTCAAGGGCACAGCGAAGCAGCAGACGCTGTTGCCCGGGGCCGACGGCCGCGTCGCCGGCGTGCTCTTCGGCATCGGTGATGGGGCCGCCGGGGAGCCATCGGGGCCTTCGGAATTGCTCATCGGCCACCTGGCGCAGTCGCTGCCCGCCGGCAGCTATCGGCTGGCGAGCGAGGCGCGCGATCCGACGCTTGTCGCCATCGCCTGGGGGCTCGGGAGCTATCGCTACGTCCGCTACAAGAGCAGCAGCATGCCGCGCGCGGTGAGCTTGCGACTTCCCGACGGCGCCGACCGCGAGCTGGCGCTCAACACCATCGATGCGGTGCGTCTCGGTCGCGATCTCATCAACACGCCTGCTTCCGACCTCGGACCGGCTGAGATCGAAACCGCTGCACGGGATCTGGCGGCGCGGCACGGCGCGCGCATCGAGGTCACCGCCGGCGATGAGCTGCTCGTCAAGAATTTTCCGATGATCCACGCGGTCGGGCGAGCCAGCCCGCGTGCTCCGCGCCTCATCGACATCAACTGGGGGCGCGAAGGCGCGCGCACCGTGACCCTTGTCGGCAAGGGCATCACCTTCGACACCGGCGGTCTCGACATCAAGCCGTCGAGCGCCATGTTGCTGATGAAGAAGGATATGGGCGGCGCCGCCGCAGTGCTGACGCTCGGCCATTTGATCATGGCGCAGAAGCTCGATCTCCGCCTGCGCATCCTCATACCGACGGCGGAGAACAGCATCTCCGGGGATGCCTTCCGCCCGGGCGACGTCCTCACCTCGCGCGCCGGGACGACGGTCGAGATCGGCAACACCGATGCCGAAGGCCGTCTCGTCCTCGCCGACGCCATTGCGCTTGCCGATGAGCAGGTACCGCAGAGCATGTTCGTGTTCGCGACGTTGACGGGCGCGGCGCGCGTCGCCCTCGGTCCCGACCTACCGGCGATGTTCACCAATGACGATGCTTTCGCCGCCGACATGGTCGCGACGTCGGCCGGTATTGGCGATCCCGTGTGGCGCCTGCCGCTGTGGGCAGGCTACGATGCCAAACTGGAAAGCCCCGTCGCCGACTTGAACAACGTGTGGGAAGCGCCGTTCGCCGGCTCGATCACCGCCGCGTTGTTCCTTAAACGCTTCGCCAAGCAGGCCAAGCGCTTCGCCCACTTCGACCTGTTCGGCTGGCGGCCGCAAACGAGCCCGCTCGGGCCACGCGGCGGCGAGCCGCAAACGGCGCGCGCCGTGTTCACGGTCCTCGCCAAGGAGCTTTGCCGATGAGCGATACGGATGAGGTAACGAGGTCGGAAGCGGCGCCGTCCCCCGCAGCGCGACTCGATCCGCGCCGCAACGTCTTCCGTCCCGACCTTGCCGCCGAAAGCCTCTACGGCAAGGTGAGTGCGCCGCGCTACGTGCAGGGCTACCCGGCGCAGGTCGCGCGCGCCTCCGTGCCGCTGCGCATCCGCCCGACGCCGACCGTCGGCTTCGAGACGGAAGCGCTGTTCGGCGAAACGGTCACCGTCTACGACGAGCGCGACGGCTGGGCCTGGGTGCAACTCAACCGCGACCGTTATGTCGGCTACGTGCCGTCCGAGGCGCTTTCCCCCGAGATCGATAAGACGACGCACCGCGTGCGCTCTCTCGGTACGTTCGTTTATCCGGTGCCCGACATCAAATCGCCGCCGCTGATGCACCTCAGCATGAATGCCGAGCTGTGCATTGCCAGCGGCGATGAACGTTTCATGATGCTCAAGGGCGGCGGCTTCGTCGTCACTCGCCATATCGCCGAGCGCTCGCGCCGCGCCCCCGACTTCGTCGAACTTGCAGAACGGTTCATCGGCACCCCCTACCTGTGGGGCGGCCGCACCCGCCTCGGCATCGACTGCTCGGGCCTCGTGCAGCTGACGCTGGAAGCGGCCGGCATCGCGGCGCCGCGCGATACCGACATGCAGCAGGCCGAACTCGGCGAAGAGGTGGCGATTGCCGACGTGTTCGAAGGCGTGCAGCGCGGCGACCTCATTTTCTGGAAGGGACACGTCGGCATCATGGCCGACAGCATTACCCTGGTGCATGCCAACGCCCATCACATGCAGGTGGCTGCGGAGACGCTTCCCGAGGCCATCGAGCGCATCGCCAAGCTCGGCGCCGAGATCGCCGCCGTGAAACGCCTTCCCGGCCTGACGGGCAAAGACGCGGCTTAGGACCTCGCAGGGAGATGCGAGGTATTTCACCTCTCCCCATGGGAGAGGTGAAGTGGGAGATCCTATCGCCGGTAGGGGAGGAAGCGGCGTTCGCGCAGCTCGGTGCCGTCGTCGTCGAGCGTCGGCATCCTCGGCATTTCGCCACGGCCCTCACGCCAGATGCCGCCGCCCGGCAGCGTCACCAACGTCTCGACCGAGCGCTCCAGCCCCGTCAGGCGGCTGAGCCAACGCCGCTGCACGACATTGCCTTCGGAGACGGCTCCGGCGAACGGCACGAACCAGTCGAACGATTCGATCGGCCGGCTTTCATAGGTTTCGTCGGCGATGGCAAGGTCGTAGCGCTGGTCGGCGTGCAAGATCAGCTCGAACGGGCAGGCCGTGGCCACCGCCGGCGTGACGACGATCTTCCAATAGTCGCTGGTTTCCTCTTCTTCGAGGCGCGCCGCGTCGGCGACCGAGGGCGCCCAATAGCGCAGCGCTGTGATCGTCGACTGAAGGCGAGAGCGAAAGACGTCATCGGGCAGCATCGGTGTCGAACGCCGAATTGTTGCAGCCAACTACGATGCCGCAAACCCGTGGCCGTTCAAGCGGAATATGATTCAGCCGCCCGTCTGCCGTGCATATGCCGCGTCGCGGGCAAGCTGCCGCTGCAACGCTGGGCGTTCGCCGAGGCGCTTTGTGTAGGCGACGAACTCCGGCAGATCCGGGATGAGCTTGAACTGCATCAACCAGCGAAGGCTGGCGCCGACCACCACATCGGCGGCGGTGAAGCGCTCTCCGAGCCAGTAGGGGTCGGTCTTCCCGGCCGCTTCGCGCAGGACGGAGATGACGGTGTCATAGTCGGCCCAGCCGGCCGTCGAGCGCGGCGCCGGCGGACGGTTCATCGCCTTGTCGAGGACCGCCGGCTCGACACAGCTCGGCACGAAGAAAAGCCACTTGAGGTACGGCCCGCGCAATTTGTCGTTGACCGCCGGTGCCAGGCCGGCTTTCGGGTAGGCGTCGGCGAGATAGCAGCAGATGGCGGAGACCTCGCTGACGACCGTGTCGCCGTCGACGAGCGTCGGCACCTTGCCCATGGGGTTGAGGGCCAGATACTCGGGCTTGCGCTGGTCGCCATTCTTGAGGCTGAGCAGTTCCACCTCGTAGGGCTCGCCCACCTCCTCGAGCATCCACATGGTCACCGAGGCGCGCGAGGGAGACGCGTGATAGAGTTTCAGCCGCGGCTTTTGTTCCTCGGTCATGTCGGTCTCCTCTGCAAGCTACATCAGCTGGCGAGCACGTTCTTGTGCAGCACGCTGATGTCGAACGCGGCGGCGAGCAGTGCCTTGGTGTACTCCTCCTTCGGCCGGGAGAAGACTTCGACCGCGGGACCTTCCTCGACCACCTTGCCGTTGCGCATGACGATCACGTAGTTGCACAACGCGCGGATGACCTTCAGGTCGTGGCTGATGAACAGGTAGGCAAGGTCGCGTTTCCTCTGCAGCTCGCGCAACAGATCGACGATCTGCGCCTGCACCGACATGTCGAGCGCGCTGGTCGGCTCGTCCAACAGCACGAACTTGGGCTCCAGCACCATGGCGCGGGCGATGGCGATGCGCTGGCGCTGGCCGCCGGAGAACTCGTGCGGGTAGCGGTCCTGCGCCGCCGGATCGAGGCCGACCTCCTTCAGCGCCGCGCTGACGCGCTCGCGCCGCTGCGCGTAATCGAGCTCGGGCGCCTGGATGGTGAGGCCCTCGCCGATGATCTGGTTGACCGACATGCGCGGCGACAACGATCCATACGGGTCCTGAAAGACGATCTGCATGTCCTTGCGCAGGGGGCGCATCTCGCGGCTGGAAAGGCCATCGAGGCGCTTGCCCATGTAAACGATCGGGCCTTGCGAGGAGATGAGGCGCAGGATGGCGAGGCCGAGCGTGGTCTTGCCGGAGCCGGATTCGCCGACGACGCCGAGCGTCTGCCCCTGGCGCAGCTTGAGCGACAACCCGTCGACCGCCTTGACGTAATCGACGGTGCGGCGAAGCAACCCCGCCTTGATCGGGAACCACACCTTCAGGTCGTCCGTCTCGACGACGACCGGTGCCGCCTCGTTGGCGGCGGGTGGATCGCCCTTGGGCTCGGCGGCGAGAAGCTGCTTCGTGTAGCCGTGCTGGGGCTTGGTGAAGATGTCCTCGGTGACGCCTTCCTCGACAATCTTGCCGCCCTGCATGATATAGACACGCTCGGCCATCTTGCGCACGATGCCGAGGTCGTGGGTGATGAGCAGCATGGCCATGCCCATCTCGCGCTGCAGCTGCTTCAACAGCTCGAGGATCTGCGCCTGGATGGTGACGTCGAGCGCCGTCGTCGGCTCGTCGGCG
>CAZOOS010000010.1:0-36959 GCA_964581475.1 uncultured Hyphomicrobium sp. | reverse complement strand
CCATGAGCGACGCCGAAAGCCAAGCGCGGAGCGAAACCGCCGCTCTCATCCGCCGCTACTACGAGGCCTTCAACTCCGGCGACGGCGCCGGCATGATTGCCTGCCTGACCGACGACGTCATCCACGACGTCAATCAGGGGGAGCGGCGCCAGGGGCTCGACAAGTTCAAAGCGTTCAACGCGCGCATGGACCACCACTACGCGGAGAAGCTCGAGAACATCGCCGTCATGGTCAGCAAGGACGGCAAGCGGGCTGCGGCCGAGTTCAATGTGCACGGCACGTACAAGGCCACCGACAGCGGCCTTCCGGAAGCCAAGGGGCAGACCTATGTCCTGCCTGCGGGCACCTTCTTCGCCATCCGCGATGGCAAGATCGCTCGCGTCACCACCTATTACAACCTGACCGACTGGATCGCGCAGGTCACCGGCTGAGCCGGATCTCAACAAGGTCAAGCGCCATGCTCGTCACCATGCTGAGGTGCAAGTTGCACCGGGCCACCGTCACCGAATGCGACCTGCACTACCAGGGGTCGCTGAAGATCGACGCCGACCTCATCAAGGCCGCCGGCTTCCTGCCCAACGAGCACATCGAGGTCTACAACATCGACAACGGCGAGCGCTTCACGACCTACGTCATCGAAGGACGCGCCGGCAGCGGCGTGATCGGTCTCAACGGCGCGGCAGCGCGCAAGGCCTGCGCCGGCGATCGCATCATCATCTGCTCGTATGCCGCCGTCGATATGGAAGAGGCCAAGACGCACAAGCCGCGCATCGTCGTGCTCGGCGCCTCCAACAAGATCGACCGCATCACCGACAAGCCGACAGTCGAATAGCCCGGGCCTGAGGTTCGCCATGGCGCTGGACGTCAAATCCTTGACCGGCGAGGAAATCCGCTCGGTGCTGCCGGCACTGGCGCGCCTGCGCATGGTCGTCTTTCGCGATTGGCCGTATCTTTACGACGGCACGCTGGAATACGAAGAGACGTACCTCGCCAAGCTCGCTGCCGCCCCTGGAGCGGTATGCGTCATCGCCCGCGACGGCGATGCGATCGTCGGCGCCTCGACCGCCGCACCGATGATCGAGCACGCGGACGAGTTCGCCGAGCCGTTCGAGAAGGCCGGCTTCGACCTCAGCAAGATCTTCTACTGCGGCGAATCCGTGCTCCTCAAATCCCACCGCGGGCATGGCCTCGGCCACGCCTTCTTCGATCTACGCGAAGCGCACGCCAAGCAGCTCGGCGGGTTCACGCATTCGACCTTTTGCCGCGTTGTGCGCCCCGACGATCATCCGCTGAAGCCGGCCGACTACGTGCCCCTCGACGGATTCTGGAAGAAGCGCGGATACGCGCCGGTCGATGGACTGGTCGCCAGCTACGCCTGGAAGGACATCGACCAGGATGTCGAAACCGCGCACGCCATGCAATTCTGGATGAAGCCGCTCACCGTCACCACGTAGGCGCCCATGAGCCACCGCCAGACCCTCAAGGTCGCCTCTGCACAGTATCCGATCGACCAGCCGGCGACGCTTGACGCGTGGCGGGACAAGATCGTCCGTTGGGTCGCGGAAGGCGCCGACACCGGCGCCGAAGTGCTGGTCTTCCCCGAATACGCGGCGATCGAGCAAGCGGCGGCGCTCGGCGAGAAGGTCTACGGCAATCTCGACGCAACGCTCCAGGCCGTCGCCGATCTCGAAGCCGACCGGGTCAGCCTGCACCGGGAGCTGGCCGCGAAGCACCGCGTCCACATCCTCGTCGGCAGCGGCCCGGCGCGCAAAGGCGAAGGCCGCTTCGTCAATGCGGCGCAGCTGGTGACGCCGAAGGGCAGCATTGGCGTGCAGGAGAAGCTGATCATGACGCCGTTCGAGACCGACTGGGGCATCTCGGCCGGCAAGCAGGCGTACCTGTTCGACACCGTGCTCGGCATGATCGGTATCAACATTTGCTACGACAGCGAATTCCCGCTGCTGGCGCGCGCCATGGCGGAGGCCGGCGCCGAGCTGCTGCTGGTGCCTTCGTGCACGGAGCGTGTGTCGGGATATCATCGGGTGCGCACGGGCGCGCGGGCGCGGGCGCTGGAGAACCAGATCGCGACGATTGTCAGCCCCACCGTCGGCGACGCGCTGTGGTCGCCGGCCGTCGACCGCAACAGCGGCGCTGCCGGCATCTACTTGCCGTCGGAGCAGACGGTGTCGGACACCGGCATCCTGGCGCAGGGCGAGATGAACGTCGCGCAGTGGGTGACGGCGGACATCGACCTCGCCCGCCTGCGCCACCTGCGCACGTCCGGCGAGATGCGCAACTACATCGACTGGCCGAACCAGCCGGGCGCCGCGAAGCTCGCCAACACGGTCGAGATCATCACGCTTGAGTAGAACTCTCTAGCCGCTCTGCCATCCCGTCATCCCGGCGCAGGCCGGGATCCACGCAAACTTCAACGGGTGGGACTCTGCCGGGTGTCGACACGTCAGCAGCGATTTTGATCCGAAGCGATCACTGAGACTGGCGTGGATCCCGACCTTCGTCGGGATGACGTTCTCTCGGTCGGCTCCTACTGCAGTGCCCAGGTGATGGTCACGTTTGCCTCGAGCGTCTCGGTGCCGCGCTCGATCGGCACCGCCTCCGCCTTCATGGCGCGCGCCATGACCATGGGGCGCGGCGGCTCCCCGCCGCCTTCGACGATGGTCAGCACTTCGCCGACCTCGGCACCCGCCGCCGCGGCGTAAAGCTTGGCGCGCCGCAGCGCGTTGGCGACGGCCTGCTGGCGTGCCTCGTCGAGCAGCGTCTCCGCCTTGCTGACTTCGAAGTTCAGCCCTGCGGTCTGGTTGGCACCGGCGGTGACCAGCCGGTCGAGGATGTCGCCGAGTTTGTCCAGATCGCGCACCAACACCTGCACCTCGTTGGTGACGCTGTAGCCGTCGATCTTCGGCGCCTGGCCTTCGATGGGCCGCGTATAGCGCGGCTCGACGCGGAACGACGCGGTCTGGATGTCCTTGGGATCGATGCCGCTTTCCTTCAACGCCGCGATCACCTTCTGCATGGCCGCGGTATTGTTGGTCAGTGCCTCTCGCGCGCTGGCGCCGTCGGCGGTGACGCCGGATGTGATGCGCGCCTGGTCGGGCTCAACGCTCACAGTGCCGGAGGCCGAGACGGTGATCGAGCGCCGCGGGGTTTCGTCATCCGCGTGGGCGAACGGCGCGGCACTGAGAAGTGCCAACCCAATAGCGGCTGTGCAAACGGTGGTGGCGAGGGAACGCATTGTTTTTGCCTTCGACTATGTTGAGGCGGTTGGACGGCGTGACGATAGGCTCCCTTCGCGGAGCTTTCGCGGCGAAATCGGTGGGTTTCAGGGGCGATGGTAAGTCTGGTATGAGAGGCCGTCCTGCCCGGCAGATTCTGAGTCTCGCGGCGGCTGGGGCCCGTAGCTCAATGGTTAGAGCTGGCGGCTCATAACCGCCTGGTTCCAGGTTCGAGTCCTGGCGGGCCCACCAAACCCATCAATGACTTAGCCAGCTTTTCGGAGGTCGCGTCAGAGGCCGGAATTGCTCGGGGCCGCATAGGGGCCGCAAGCGTGCACGGTTGGCGCTTGAAAACTGTTTCGCCGCACCCCACGCTATAAGGGGAGCAAACGGGGGTTTCCTCACCGCATTCGTGATCTGTCTGTTGCGATGGTGGCGTGCCCACGTCCAACCCTGCAGAAGGTTTATGGCATGTCCAGGAACAAGATCCTCGGCGTCGTACTCATCGGTGGTCTAGGTGCTGGTCCCGCACTAGCAAATGCGGTGCCGACCGACCTTTCGTGGTCTCACGGACCTACCGAGCGACCTCAGGAGCCGCCCAAATCGGCATTCGCTATGGTCAGCACCTCGACTGCGGGCAGCTTCTACAGCCCGCTTGTTTGGAACACGGTGCTTGACGAGCAGTATCCCGTCGACCGACCCAATGATGCTCAACTGAGCGGTGTTACCAAGTGCGGCGCACTGCCGACCTCGCTGCCGCCAAAGCTTGCTTGGCCAAACTCGGATACGGGGTCGGTGTCGATCTCCAAAAACGACACCACGCTCGAAACGCATCGCACGGCCGAGCCCCACTACGAGATCGTCAGACCGAGACGCGGAGCAATCCGCGACACTTGAGTCTTACGCTCCCTGACGCTCAGCCCCGGCCGTTGCCATATGGCCCAGCACGCACCGGCGCGGCAACGGTTGAGGCAACGGCTGCCGGATCGCCGCGCCGCGCACCAGGATGTCACCGCCGGTCGACGCGGCTCCCCCGGCGCAGCTCGGACCCGGGCCCACCAATTCTTAACGGTATGCGCGACAGAACCGGTGTGGAACTCCCCGGCGGGGGAGGCGTTGAGTGTGTAACTCGGGCGAGCTTAAGCCCCAAAAAACAACAGCCCCTACCCCGCACTTGCGCTGCTGAGCTGCCGTAACTCCCGTTGCGGCAGCCTTTTTCTTGCCCCGCAGCGGCGCTTACATCTCCCCATCGCCCGGCAGGCAGGCTGGGTGTTCGTCTCAGTCGGCTTTCTTGGTCCTCGCCAGATAGTCATCGACGTCCGCTTGCGTCACTTCCTTGTTGTCGACCAGCGCTTGCAAGCACGGCTTCGAGAGCTTCAGAGCATTGGTCTTCATGCATGCCCGAAGTTCCGCGCTGCCGACCACCATCTTGTTGCAGTAGGCGATGTAGTCAGGCTTGCAGGCCACCTTGACGGCTTCGCTCACGGCGAAAGCGTTCCCCGTCAGCGCCATGAGCGCGGCAACGGCTACGGCGTTCAACTTGAGCATCGAACATCCCCCTCATGTGAATGCGGATTCGCCATCCGTTATAGCCCGCGAAATGTGTCACGGGCCGCACGCGTTGAGGAACCGATGTCGCATGCATTGGTTCCGCCGCGCGGCTGCGCCGCGCTCACTCTGGCGTGCGCTGGCAGAAGCTGAGCGTCAGCGCCTTGCGCGCTAGCTCACCTCGGCCTTGGCGGAAACGATGGAGATGCCTTCGCCCGCGTGCACCGACTTCAGGCGGCCGACGTCGTCGAGCGCCATCGCCCAGATGTTGCAGGGGCTGGCCATGCGGATTTCACCGCGCCGCGACACGGGGGTGGGACCGAAGCCGATGGCGATGGCGTCACCGTCCGGCCAGAAGGCAATCTCGCCGGCGTTGACGATCTCGCGGGCGCCGGGCTCGGGGGCGGAGCTGACCGGGGCATTGAAGTACATCTCGCGCCCCCACAGCCGCGCTTCGGCATGGATGGGGAGAGCTGCCCAAATGCGCTCGGCGGTCGGCGTCTCCAGGAGCCGCGCGCGGATGGCCACCTTCCCCGCCCGGATTACGATCTCCCGCATGTGCGTCTCCCAAGCCGGACGGTCTCACGCCGCCGTTGCAAGCACTCTCTCATTGAGAGAAGGCGCCAGCAATAGGAAGCGCGCCACCCACAGCGGCACCCGTCGGTTGCAGCCGGCACGCGTAGCCCGGCGGATTTGCGCCGGGTCAAGCGTCTATGTCGTTCCAGGGGCTCGCAAATGTCGGGCAATGGCGCGACCGGGCACATACGGCAGATGCGTGTTTGTTTGTATGCAAACGCGCCACGCCCGGGAAGGCGTAGCGCGTTACGGGTATCGGACGGCCGCGCTCAGGCCGGCGGCGGCCCGAAAATCAGCACGGCGTTGAGACCACCGAAGGCGAAGGAGTTCGACATCGCGTAGGTGACGTCGAGGTTGCGGCCGACGTTGGGGATGTAGTCGAGATCGCACTCCGGGTCGGCGTCGTCGAGACCGATGGTCGGTGGCAGCCAGTTCTCGTTCATCGCCTGGATGCAGGCCGCGGCCTCGATGCTGCCGCCGGCGCCGAGCGGATGCCCGTGCATCGACTTGGTCGATGAAATGGCGAGGTTCTTGGCGTGGTTGCCGAACACTTCCTTGATGGCGCGCGTCTCGTTGGCGTCGTTGATCGTCGTCGCCGTGCCGTGGGCGTTCAGATACTGGATATCGGACGGCGAAAGGTTGGCGTCCTTGAGGGCGGCGCGCATCGCCACGTTCGGTCCCTCGGTGTCGGGATTGACCATGTCTTTGGCGTCCGACGACATGCCGTAGCCGACGATCTCGGCGAGGATGGTGGCGCCGCGCGCTTGCGCGTGCTCCAGCGATTCCATGACGAGGATCCCCGCACCTTCGCCGAGCACCGTGCCGTTGCGCTTCTTGGCGAAGGGGAAACAACCCTCCGGCGACAGCACGTGCAATGCCTGCCAGGCTTTCATGGTGCCGTAGGTGATCACCGATTCCGATGCACCGGCGATGGCGACGTCGACCACATTGTTGCGGATGAAGTCGCGGGCGATGCCGATAGCGTGCGTTGCCGTCGAGCAGGCGCTGCAGGTGGCGAAGGTCGGCCCTTTGACGCCGAACTCGATACCGACATGAGCGCTGGCCGACGAGCCGATGATGCGCAGCAGAGTCAACGGGTGGGTGGCGCGCTTACCGTCGATGAACAACGCGCGATAGGAATTCTCGAAGGTGACGAGACCGCCGGCGCCGGAGCCGACGATGCACGCGGTGCGATAGGGGTCGGCCATCGGAACTGTGAGCCCCGATTGCTTCACCGCTTCGTCGGCCGCCGCGGCGGCGAACCACGAGTAGCGGTCGGCGTGCATGACGAGCTTATCGCGCTGAAAGTGCTTCAACCGCGCCTTGGGGTCGAAGTCCTTGATCTGCGCGGCAATGAGGATCTTGAGGTCCTCGAGGGGGAAGCCGCCGAGCGCCGTGACGCCGCACTTCCCGACCTTCATGGAGTCCCAGAATTCCGGGACGGTAAGACCGATAGGCGTGACGACGCCCATCCCGGTCACCACGACGCGGCGAGCACCGTTCGCGTTTGCCATTTAGTTCCTGCCGGTCCTGAGCGGCGCTGAGACGCCGCAAGATGAATCAGATTGCGAGCCGGCGGATGCCTTAAGGGGAAGCTCGCGAGATCAGCCCAGGCGCGCGCTCGAGGCGCCCCGGGCTGCCCGTCTTCAAGCCTTGGCGCCAGCCGCTGCGGGGCCCTTCGCCATCAAATCCTTCACGCGGTCGACGACGGAGCCGACGGTCTTGAAGTCCTCAACGTCCTCGTTCGCGTTGTAGGGTATCTCGATGCCGAAAGTGTCTTCGATATCAAAAACGATCATTGCAAGATCAAGGGACTCAATCTTGAGATCCGTAAGCGGCGTCGACAGCGAAATGTCGTCGCGCGGCTCCTTCATGTGCTTCTTCAGGATCTCGACGATCTTGGTGCCAACTTCGTCCATATCGTTCTCCCACCCCCGCTCAAATCAAGCCTGGGGCCCGTATTACTTCGTTCCTAACTAGTGCAAGCCCACTAGCACAACAAGCTGTGGCGTCACATATCCTTAAACGTCCAGCAAGTCTAGCAGCGGGAGGGCCCGCGCCGCCCACTCGGGACAGCCGCACACCCATAGGAACAATCTTACGAGCCTACTGTCCTTTAGGGTACAGCAAAACCTCTTCACAACCCTTGCACCGCCCACAGCTGACGTTGCCCCGCTATGGCCAGCGCCCTGAAAACGTGTTCAATAACAAGGCGGATTTCAAGGACCTGTTACCCGATTTGCGCAAAGGGCCCGCAACGGTCCGGCAACGGGCTCGGCATATATTTCGAGCTCTGCCTGGGAGACGCTCGAGGATGACGAAAGGCCGCCCCCCAGTTCCGGCCAACGCGTCGCAGCCACGCATGCCTTGGCTTACCCACTATCCTCATGGCGTCGACTGGCACACGCCGCTGAGCGTCGCGCCGCTGTACCGGCTGCTCGATGACGCGGTCGCCGCCCACCCGGACCTGCCCTGCACGACCTTCCTCGGCAAGACCCTCACCTATCGCGAGATCGGCGAGAAGGTGGAGCGCGCCACGCGCGGGCTGCAGCGGCTCGGCGTGCGCAAGGGCACCAAGGTCGGCCTGTTTCTACCGAACTCCCCAACCTTCATCGTCTTCTTTTTCTCGGTGATGAAGGCGGGCGGAACGGTGGTCAACTTCAACCCTCTCTACACCGTCGCCGAGTTGGCGCAGCAGGTAAAGGACAGCGACACCGAGCTGATGGTGACGCTCGACTTGCCGGTGCTGTTCGGCAAGGTGGAGGCGCTGCTCGAGTCCGGGTGCCTGAAGCGTGCCATCGTCGCCTCCTTCCCCGCCTTGCTGCCGGTGAGCAAGGCCGTCCTGTTCCGGCTCTTCAAGTCGAAGGATCTGGCGCGACCGTTGGAGTCGCCGGCCCGCGAGAAGATCATCCTCGAAGCCGAGGTGATGGCGGGAGACGGCCACGCCCAAAAGGTGAAGATCGACCCGCGCACCGATGTTGCGGTGCTGCAGTACACCGGCGGGACCACGGGCACGCCCAAGGGCGCCATGCTGACGCATGCCAACTGCTACGTGAATGCCCAGCAGGTGGCGGCGTGGAGCCCCGAACTGGCGAGCGGCAATGAACGGGTATTCGGCGTGCTGCCGTTCTTCCACGTTTTCGCGTTGACGGTGGTGATGAACGTCGCCATCAGCCGGGCGGCGCATATCGTCATCATGCCGCGCTTCTCGCTCGACGAAGCCTTGAAGCTTATCGACCGCGAGAAGCCGACGATCATGCCGTGCGTCCCGACCTTGCTCAACGCCATCATGAGCCACCCGCGCATCAAGAGTTACGATCTCTCGTCGCTGAAGTTCTGCCTGTCGGGTGGCGCCGCCCTTCCCCTGGAAGTGAAGCAGAGCTTCGAGGCGATCACCGGTTGCAAGGTCGTCGAAGGGTACGGGATGTCGGAGACGTCCCCCGTCGTCACCTGCAATCCCGTCGATGGCCCGGTGAAGCCAGGATCGATCGGCCTACCTCTGCAGGGCACCATCATCTCGCTGCGCGATCTCGCCGACCCGACCAAGGAAGTGCCGATCGGCGAGAAGGGCGAAATCTGCATCAAGGGCCCCCAGGTCATGCTGGGTTACTACAAGCGGCCCGAGGATACCGCCGAGCAGATGGTGGGAGAGTTCCTGCGCACCGGCGACGTGGCGCGCATGGACGAGGAGGGGTTCTTCTTCATCGAGGACCGCATCAAGGACCTCATCATCTCGTCCGGGTTCAACGTCTATCCCCGGCGCGTCGAGGAAGCGATTTACGAGCATCCGGCCGTGGCCGAGGTTACGGTCATCGGCATCCCCGACAAGAAGCGCGGCGAGGCGCCGAAGGCGTTCGTGCGCCTCAAACCCGGGGCCTCGGTGACCGTGCCGGAGCTGTGCGAGCATCTCGCCGCGCGCATTTCGAAGATCGAAATGCCGGCCGAGATCGAGTTCCGCGACGAGCTGCCGAAAACCATGATCGGCAAGCTGTCGAAGAAAGAGCTCAAGGCCGAGGAAGCCGCCAAGCGCAAAATAGCCTGAGCCAGCTTCCTGAGCCCTGGAGCTGCGGGCTGTCGTCCGATCAGTCTGAGCTGATCAGCGGCAGGTCCATGGATTTGATGCGAACGGTACCGTCCAGCTCGACATACCCCTTGTCGTACTTTTCGCTGGCGATGTATTCGAAGCGCTGTCGATGCTCCTTGAAGCGATGGAAATAGGAGCATTCGTCAGCCGAGACATTGTCGACGTCATCGAGCGCTGCGTTCGACACCAAGACCTCGACGCGCTTGCCCCCGTCTCGCATGACGAAGCGCACAATACCCCGAGATGTATCTTGAACAGCCGGTATCGCAGCCCGTGTGAGCGGCATGGGCGTTCCCCCTTCCGTTGATGATTGCCTTCCCCGCAATTCGTCAACGCTGCACGCCTCGATGTCAGAGTGCTTCACGATTGCGCAAAAATGATGTCCGCGACGCAAACGGATGCGCGCGCACGTCGACGGTCGCCGATACAATCGCTGAAGGGATTTAGCGGTAGAGGTCGGCGCGCGTCGGCGGAATGGCGGGCGGGCGCTTGGCGTTCTTCGACACGAGCGTCTGGAAGATGCGCAGCGTCCCGCGCGAAAACGCCAACGACACACCCGCCAGGTACGCCACCCAGATGCGATACTTCTGCTCGCCGACGTGGCGGATGGCTTCCTCGCGATTGGCGGTCAGTCGTTCGCACCAAAGTTTGCACGTGCGCGCGTAATGCAGGCGCCACGCTTCGACGTCGAGGATCTCGAAGCCGGCGCGCTCCATGGCGAAGATCGAATGGCCGATGTCGTCGAGCTCACCACCCGGAAAAATGTACTTGGCAATCGCCTTCTGCTCGGGGCGCATGCGCTTCTTGAACCAGCCCTGTTTGGGCGCGCGGCGCGCGATCGCGTGGTTGAGAAACAGGCCGTTCTCGGCCAGCAACTGCTGCATCTTCTGCATGTAGCCGGGAATGTTCTTCAGCCCGATGTGCTCGTACATGCCGATGGAGGCGATCTTGTCGAACTGCCCCGCCATCATCGAATAGTCCTTCAGCTCCACGGTCACCTTGTCCGCGAGGTCGAGGCGCTTGATCTTCTCTCTGGCGAAGGCAAGCTGCTCCTCCGACAGCGTGATGCCGTGCGCGGTGACGCCGTAGTTCTTCGCCGCGTGACAGATGAGACCGCCCCAGCCGCAACCGATATCGAGAAAGCGTTCGCCCGGCTGCAGCCGCAGCTTGCGGCAGATCATCTCCAGCTTGTCGCGCTGCGCCTGCGCCACGTCGTTGTTCCAGTCGGTGTAGTAGGCGCAGGAGTAGACCATCTCGGGATCGAGAAAGAGCGCGTAGAAGTCGTTCGATAGGTCGTAGTGGAACTGGATGTAGTCCTTGTTGTCCGATGTCTTGCGTCGCCGCCCGGTGATCTCGCCCTCGAAGCCCTGATCATCGCCGATGTCGTCGCTGCGGGCTGTAAGAAATGGGTAGAGCTGGCGGGCGAACTGCAGCGCGTCGCGACCCTTCAGCTTGACGGAGCGGCCGCCTTGATTGAGCTGCGCGCCGAGGTCGATGAGCGTGCCGCCGGAAAAGTCGATGCCTTTGTCGACATAATGACGGATGAAGTTGTCGAGCGTCGGCCAGCGCAACAGCGAGCCGATGACGCCGGCGTCGGCGATGCCGATCTCGAACGGACCGGTGACGTTCTTGCCGAGCGGCGTCCGTGAGCCGTCCCACAGGCGCAACGAGGCGTTGAGGTCGAGCTTGCCGGCAAGCTCGCGGGCGAGACCGCGCGCTGCCTCGAGCTGCCGCGCCGCTTTGACGGCTTTGTCCTTAGCCATGACCAATGCGCGCCCCGCGTTGCTGATGGTCCGCGGTGCCTCGCATACCTCGCTCGCCCTGTCGAGAGGCTACGCGGCCTGGTGCAGCTCGGCGGCGTCCTTCGATTCGAGGATGGCGGCGACGCCCATGCCGCCGGCGGTGCAGATGGAGATGAGCCCGCGCCCGTGATGCTGCGACAGCAACTTGGCGAGGTTGCCCACAATGCGCGCGCCGGTCGCCGCGAACGGGTGGCCCATGGCAATGGACGAGCCGTGCACGTTGAGCTTGGAACGATCGATGGCGCCCATGGGCTCGCCGCGGCCAAGCACCTCCTTGCAGTAGGTCGGGTCCTCCCAGGCCTTCAGCGTCGCCAGCACCTGAGCGGCGAAGGCCTCGTGGATCTCGTAGTAGTCGAAATCCTGCAACCGCAGCCCGGCCCGCTCCAGCATCTTGGAGACGGCAATCGTCGGCGCCATCAGCAGCCCGTCGCCGCCGACGAAGTCGTTGGCACTCGCCTGCGAGTAGGTGAGGTACGCCTGCACCGGCAGGCCGTGCTTGGTCGCCCACTCCTCGGAGGCGAGCAACACCGCGGCGGCGCCATCGGTGAGCGGCGTCGAGTTCGCCGCGGTCAGCGTGCCGCGCTCAGTCTTCTCGAAAGCCGTCTTAAGGGTCGCCAGCTTCTCCAAGGTTGCGTCGGCGCGGATGTTGTTGTCGCGGTAGACGCCGGCGAACGGCGTAACGAGATCGTCCATGTAGCCCGTGCGATAAGCCTCGGCTGCCTTGCGATGGCTCTCCAGCGCGAACGCGTCCTGCTCGGCGCGGGTGATGCCCCACTCCTGCGCCATCAGCTCGGCGTGCTCGCCCATCGACAAGCCCGTGCGCGGCTCGGCATTGGACGGCGCCGACGGCGCCAGCTCACCCGGCGTGAACCCCTTGAACGCCTTCAGCTTGTCCATGAAGGTCTTCTGCTGCGCCGCCTGCGTCAGGCGTTTGGCAAGCTTCTTCGACACGACGATGGGCGCATCCGAGGTCGTGTCGGAGCCGACGGCGATGGCGGTTTCGATTTCGCCCGTGGCGATCTTCGCGGCGCTGCCTAGGCTGCCCTGCAGGCTGGTGCCGCATGCCTGCATCATGGTGATCCCCGGCGTCGAGGCTTTGAGACGCGTGCCGAGCACGGCTTCGCGCGTCAGGTTGAAATCCTTCGAGTGGGTGATGACGGCGCCGCCGACCACCTCGTCGATGTGCTGGCCCTTTAGGTTGTAGCGATCGACCAGAGCATTGAGCGCCCCGGTCATCAGATCGAGGTTCGACAGGTCGGCATAGAAGGTATTGGAGCGGCAGAAGGGAATGCGCGCTCCGCCGATCACCGCGACGCGTCTCAGGAAACGTTGCATCTCGTGCTGCCTCTTGGCTCGGAATTACTCTGCGGCGGCGCGCGCGGGGGCGGCCGGCGTTTGGGATGCCTTGTAGTGCAACGGTCCCCCGCGGAAGGGCGCAAAGCCGGTGCCGAAGATGACGCCGGCATCCGCAAGGTCGGCGCTCTCGACCACCTGCTCGTCGACGCTGCGCTGCGCTTCGGCGATCATCGGCTCGACCAGCTCGCGCCCGAGCCGCTCCATCTCCGCCTTGTCGAAGGTGCGGCCGGTCTTTTCCGGCTTGCCGTCCTTCCACACATAGAAGCCTTCGCCCGTCTTCTTGCCGAGCTTGCCGGTGTTGACGAGCCGGTCGAGTTTGGAGCCTTCCGGCGAGAACTTGAGGATGCGGGCGACATGCGCGCACACGTCGAGCCCGACGGTGTCGGCAAGCTCGATCGGGCCCATCGGCATGCCGAAGGTGCGCGCCGCCTCGTCGATGCGCTCCTTGTCCTCGCCGTGCTCCAGCCGCTGCATGGCGCCGAACATGTAGGGCGTGAGGACGCGGTTGACGAGAAAGCCCGGCACGCTCTTGGTGATGAGCGGGAACTTGTCGATGGCGGCGACGAAGGCAGCGCCGCGCTTCACGTCGTCCTCGCGCGACTGCACGCCGCGCACCACCTCGACCAACGGCATCTGCGCCACCGGATTGAAGAAGTGCAAGCCGATGAGGCGTCCCGGATCTGGCAAACCGGCGGCGATGTCCTCGATCTGCAGCGAGGAGGTGTTGGTCGCCAGCACAGCGCCGGGCTTCATCTTCTTCTCGACGTCGCCGAGCACCTTCTGCTTGATCTCGAGGTTCTCGACAATCGCCTCGATGACGACGTCGGCGTGGTGGATATAGTCGCCGTTGGGGTCGGCAATGAGCCGCGCCTTGGCGGCATCGCGCAGCGCCTTGGTCTTGAACTTGCGCGCCAACAGCTTGCCCTGCGCGGCGATGCCCTTGGCGATCTGCTCGGCCGAAACGTCCTGCAGCGTCACTTCCAGGCCGCACGCAACGCACCAGCCGGCGATATCGGCGCCCATGGTGCCGGCGCCGATGACGTGCACGCGGCTGGGGCGCCAGCCGAGGTTCTTGGGCGCCTGCCCCTTCAGCAACTCCGACAGCCAGAACACCCGACGCAGATTGCGCGATTGGTCGGACGCCATCAGCGGCGCGAAGGCGCGCGTCTCGGCCGCCTTCATCGCCTCGTCGTTACCGCCGTAGCGCTCGAACAGATCGATCAACCGATAGGGCGCCGGATAGTGGTCCTCGCGTGCCTTCTTGCGCACCTCAGCGCGCATGCGATTGGCGAGCAGTCCGCGTGCCGGCCATTTGGACAGCAGCTGCTTGGCGAATCCGGCCGGCTTGGATTTGCGATTGCGCAGCACCGCCTTGCGCGCCGCCCACGGCAAGGCGCCGCAGCTGTCGACCAGTTGATCGACGAGGCCCATGCCGCGCGCGGCGGAAGCCGACAGCATCTTGGCCATCAGCATCGCCTGCATGGCGGCGGGCGCCCCCGCCATGCGGATGGAGCGCGCCGTGCCGTTGAAGCCGGGGAAGATACCGAGCCTGACCTCGGGGAAGCCGAGCTTGGTGCCGCTGTCGCGGGTGGCGATGCGGTAATGGCAGGCGAGCGCCAGCTCGAGCCCGCCGCCGAGGCAGAAGCCGTTGATGGCGCAGACGACGGGCACCGGCAGCCGCTCGATGCGATCGAACAGCGCCGTGACATGGCGCAGCTTCTCGATGACGTCGGACTCGGTGGTGAAGTCGGCAAACTCGCGGATGTCGGCGCCGACGATGAAGCCGCGCTCCTTCGCCGAGATGATGACGAGCCCGCGGATCGACTTGTCGCGCGCGCCCTCCTCTACCTTGGCGACGATCTGCGCCAGCTCTTCCAGAGGCCGGCGGCCGAGCGAGTTCTGGCTCTCGCCTTCGCGGTCGAACTCCGCCCAGCCGATGCCCCACTGATCGACGGAGAAACGCCAGTCCTTGAGATCGGGCAGCGGACGCGACAACGCCTTGAACATCGCAACTCCTCTCGAGCGCCACGTCACGGCGCCCATGAAAGGCCCCGTGCCGCCACGCTGTCTCGTCTACTCTGCCGCGGCGCTTTCAACACCGCGCGAATTGTGTCCCAGCGGTCCACTACCCGGCTTGTAGTTGGGCTTCAGCGAGGCGGGATCAAAGTGATCGACGGCAATGACGCGGGCTGTCAGCGCTTCCAATTCGCGCAACTGCTGGCCTTCGCTTTCCGTCACGATGCCCTGCGCCATGGCGTCGCCGATCCAGTCGATACCGTGGTAGCGGCGCAGTGTGCCGGCGCGGATGGCGCGTTCAAGTTTCTTTTCCGCTTCCTCGGCGGCGACGGCCTTTTTCAATGTCACCTCGAGCAGCCCGGTGGGATCGCCGGCGTCCTTCGACACGTAGATATAGCGCGTCAGCCGTTCGCGGACCTCCGGTGCGTCGAGCACCAGCTTCACGGCGCGATGGCCGAGGTAATCGGGTGCCGGCCGGTACGGACCGCCGCGCGGGAAGGCAACGATGCGCATCGCCCAGCGCGCCGGCGCAACGGGGAAATTATCGACAACGCCGCGCAGAGCTTCCTGAAAGCGATATAGGCCGTTCATCGCCGCTAGATCGACGAACGTGCGGTCGCTCGACAGGCGCCCGTCGTCCTCGAAGCGCTTCAACACGCAGGCGAGGATATAGAGCTCCGACAGCGCATCCGCGAGCCGGCCCGACAGCTTCTGCTTGGTCTTCAGGCTGCCGCCGAGCGATGCCACCGTTAGGTCGGCGACGAAGGCAAAGCTGCGCGAGCAGCGGGCAAGCTGGCGATACCACTGCGCCGTGTCGAACGACTTCTCCGGCGCCGGGCCGAACAGTCCACCGGTCAGGTTGTGGAAGAAGCCGCCGCAGGCGTTGGCGACCGAGAAGGCGACGTGATCGCCGAAGGCGCGGTCGAAGGCATCGAGCCCGCGCTCGGCGTCGGGATTCTGCGCCGCCTGGATCTCGCGATAGAGATAGGGGTGCGAGCGCAACGCGCCCTGCGCGAAGGTGATCAGCGTGCGCGTCAGGATGTTGGCGCCCTCGACGGTAATGCCGACGGGAACCATCTGATAGGCCGACTGCAGGTAGTTGGTCGGCCCGTCGCAAATGGCGCGGCCGCCGTGAATGTCGAACGCGTCGTTGACGGCGAGCCGCATGCGCTCGGTCGTCGCGTATTTCATCAACGCGGAAATCACCGAGGGACGCTCGCCGCGCGACACCATGGCCGCCGTCACGCCGCGCGCCGCCTCGGTCGCGTAGGCAGACTCCACCAGGCGCGCCAGCGGCTCCTCGACACCCTCCATGCGCCCGATCGGCAGACCGAACTGCTTGCGGATGCGGGCGTAGGCGCTCGACACGCGCAGCATCATCTTGGTGCCGGCGGTGGCGGTCGACGGCAACGAGATGGCGCGGCCGGCGGCAAGGCATTCCATCAGCATGCGCCAGCCGTTGCCGGCCATGGCTTGCCCGCCGATCACGTAGTCCATGGGAATGACGACATCGCGTCCCCAGTTGGGGCCATTGGGGAAGGCGGCGCCGGCCGGCAAATGCCGGCGGCCGATCTGCACGCCGGGATGCGTGGTCGGGATCATGGCGACGGTGATGCCGATGTTCTCGCCCTTGCCGAGGATGTTGTCGGGATCGAACAGGCGGAAGGCGAGACCCAGCAGCGTCGCCTTCGGCCCGAGCGTGATGTAGCGCTTATCCCACGACAGGCGGATCGCCGGCTTGCCGTCGGCGCCGCGGATGACGGTGCCGATATCGCGCATGGTGGCCGCATCGGAGCCGGACGTCGGGCCGGTCAGTGCAAAGCATGGGATCTCCTCGCCCTTGGCGAGGCGCGGCAGATAGTAGTGCTTCTGCTGCTCGGTGCCGTACTTCTCGATCAGCTCACCCGGGCCGAGCGAGTTTGGCACCATGACGATGGTGACGACATCGGGCGAGCGCGAGGCGATCTTGCCGATGATCAACGATTGCGCCTGGGCCGAGAAGCCGAGACCGCCATGCTCCTTGGAAATGAGCATGCCGAGGAAACCGCGGGATTTGACGAAGTCCCAGATCTTGTCGGGGATCTCGCGCTGCTCGTGGCGCACCTGCCAGTCGCTGATCTGCGCGCACAATTCCTCCGTCGGGCCGTCGAGGAAGGCCTGCTCTTCCGCAGTCAAAACGATGGGCGCGATGGAACGCAGCTTGTCCCAGTCGGGGGTGCCGGAGAAAAGCTCGGCATCGAAACCGACGGTGCCAGCTTCCAACGCCTGCGCCTCGGTGTCGGAGACCTTCGGCAGCGTGCCTTTGACGAACTTGAAGACGGGGGCAGACAGCGCGGCGCGGCGAACGCCGGGAATAGCCATGACGGCGAAAGCGATGACAAACAGCCAAAGTAGAAACCCGAACACGCCCGTTTGCCCGTGCACGGCGTCGGCGGCCCAGATGAGCGCCGCGACGCCGAGCGCAGCGGCCCACGCCCAAAGCGGCGCCTTGTACATACCGAGAGCGAGGATGCCGGCCAGCAGTGCGACGCAGAACAGAAGCTCAGCCATACCTTTAGCCTCCGGGGTCGTACCATGGGCGGGCTCGGAACCGGTCGCAAGCTAGCGCGCGGCGCGTTGCGTTGGCGTTAAGCTCAATACGAGCTTTCGGCACGTCTCAATTGCATCCAACGAGCGGTCCGGCCTGGCGTTCCGGGGAACCGAAGCGAGGTACTATAGCCCCTTTCCGGCCAGAGCGAGACCCCCGGGAAGGAAGGCGAGGCGCGAACGGGCGAAGCAAAGTTGGGTCACGACGGGGGGTAAAGTCGCCCGCCCCGGCGCGGCACGCCGGAGGGCTTCCGAACCACGGGTAACACAACCCTGGTGGACTGTAAGAATGCAGGGGCGGGCTGTATGACCTCGCTTGCGGACCCCACGGCATTGTCGAAGAGTCGAAAGTGGCTTGGCGGCGCTAGTCAGAAGGAGGACTAAATGACCCCCTGGGAAATCAAGGGCCGGGAGTTCGGCAACTGCAATTGCGCCTATGGCTGCCCCTGTCAGTTCAACGCGCTACCTACCCATGGTGACTGCCGGGGCCTCGCGGTATTCGACATCGAGGAAGGGCATCACGGGACAACGCGCCTCGACGGCCTCAAGGCGGCGGCCATATTCCGCTGGCCCGGTCCAATTCACGAAGGCAAGGGTGAAGGCGTGCACGTTATCGATAAGCGCGCCACGCCCGAGCAGCGCGATGCACTTCTGCGTATCCTCCGTGGCGAAGACACTGAACCTGGGGCTACGGTGTTTCAGATCTTTGCCTCCACGTGCGACACGCTGCATGAGCCGATATTCGCCGACATCGATTTCGAGCTCGACATCGATGCGCGTACCGCGCGGGCGCATATCGATGGCCTCGTTGAGATGCGCGGGGCGCCTATTCTCAACCCCGTTACCGGCGCGGAACATCGCGTCCGCATTCAGCAGCCAGACGGCTTCGAGTTCGCCGTTGCCGAAGTCGGCCGCGGGTGGTCGGCGACGCACGGACCTGTCAGCTACGAACTCGCCGATACGTACGGCCAGTTCGCGCGCATCCATCTCTGTCACACCGGCATGGTGCGCTGAGCGATGACGGAGCGGGCTATTCAGGCACTGCTCCAGCGCGAGCGGACAATTGTCTTGTGCGCGCTGGCGATTTTGACCTTGCTCGCCTGGCTATGGGTGTTGCTCGGCGCAGGCACCGGCATGAGCACGATCGCCATGTCGACGTGGCAATTTCCGCCACCGCGACCCACCATGATGATGGCAGGCGATTGGTCGCCGGCCTACTGGCTCACCATGCTGCTTATGTGGTGGGTCATGATGATCGCCATGATGGTCCCCAGCGCCGCGCCGATGATCCTGCTGTACGCGCGCGTCTTTTGGCACGGCCCGACACGCGACAAGGTTCCCGGCGCCGTTGTCCCGACAGCGACTTTCGCTGCTGGATATCTCGTCTGCTGGCTCGGCTTCAGCGCCCTCGCCACGGCCTTGCAGTTTGCACTCGAACGTACCGGACTGATCGACGGCATGATGATGTGGTCGACGGACCGGTGGCTGACCGCGGGGCTGCTGGTCGGGGCCGGCCTCTATCAGCTCTCACCGCTCAAAACGGCCTGCCTGGCCCAATGCCGATCGCCGGCCGAGTTCCTCGCGCGGCACCGGCGCCCGGGGCGGCTCGGCGCGTTCCGAATGGGTGCCGAGCACGGCGCCTATTGCCTCGGATGCTGCTGGGCGCTGATGCTCCTGCTGTTCGCGGCCGGCATCATGAACCTCGTCTGGATTGCCGGTCTTTCCATCCTGGTGCTGCTTGAGAAGCTCACCCCAATCGGGGCGAAGCTGGCAAAGCCCCTCGCGGCCCTGCTGCTCCTCGGCGGCGCCGCGCTCGTGGTGCCTACGTAGGGCAGCGGGCGCACGGCAGCAGCATTACGTTCAGGCGAGCACCCCGCCAAATACTCACATCGATTAGGGCGCGTGCCAGTCGCAGGGCACCTCGCGCTCGACATCCCGCGCGAAGGTTTCCTTGGTCGTATGGCGCTGCGCCTCTTGATCCCATGCTGGAAACGCCATCTTACCGCGGGCCACGTAAGTCAGCTTCTGGCCATCGAGGGCCAAGACCTGCCGCACCTCCCGGTTGGCCGTCACATAGCACCGACCGACGCTTATCGAGTTGACGTCTACCATCATCCGCTTCCCCGATGAGTTCAGCAGAAACATACTAGCTGCATCGTTGTTGCGTCGCAAAATCGCCAGCCGTGGCGTTGCGGCGCAATGTGTTCAAAGCGTCTTGCCGCCAGCGCCGCCTCTGCCCTACTTTCCGCAGTTGTCATTTAGGCAGTCTGGGTTGGACACGTACATGCGCTTTCCCGGCACCAATCGGAGGAAACAATGAAAATCTATCCAACCCTAGAGATTCCGGAGACGCTCGCCGCGGGTCCTGGTCCAGGAAACACCGACCCCCGCGTGCTCGAGCGCTTCGCCAAGACGGGCGTCGCCGATCACATGCAGAAAGACGTCGTGCGCGGCATGCTCGAGGCCAAGGAGATGCTGCGCGATTTGTGGGGCACCAAGAACGTCTACACCTACGGCGTCGCGGGCACCGGCTTCTCGGGGCTCGATGTCGTGCTTTCGCTCATCCTTCCCGGCGACAAGGTTGTCGCCTTCCCCAACGGCACGTTCTCCGGCATCGACAGCCTGACCATCCGCATGAAGGCCTCGACGGCCGAGGAACTCGCCGCCGACTCGCTCAATCCGAAGCCGGCCAGCGTCACCATTGTCGAGACGCCGCACGGCCAGTCGGTGACCGGAGAAACTGTCGACAAGGCGCTGGCACAGCATAAGCCGCTGTTTGCCTTCATGGCACATTGGGAGACGGGCTCGGGCCGCATCAACGACCTCAAGGGTTTCTCCGACGCCTGCGTGAAGCACGGCGTGATGGGCATCGTCGACGCGGTGTCGAGCCTCGGCGTCGCCGACTTCAACATCGATGACTATCCGGGCGTCGTCGCCTGGGCTTCCTGTCCGCAGAAGGGCGTGCTGTCGCTGCCGCTCACCTATGCGCCGGTCAGCTTCACCGACAAGGCTATCGAGATGGTCAGGAAGCGGGGCTGCCGCACCTACGTGCACCACCCGATCCTCGATGCGCGCCACTGGGGCATCGTTGACGGCAAGGACGTGCCCAACGCGGTCTACCACCAGACCCATTCGTGCTACGCGGTCGCCGCCTTCCACGAGGCGCTGCGCATCATCCTCGGCTACGGGCGCCGTCGCAAAGCCTCCGACTACGCCTATCACGAGAAGGCGCTGCGGCAGGCGGTCGAGGCCATGGGCTGCGACGTCACCTCCAACATGACGAGCCTCATCGTGCTCAACCTGCCGGGCGCGCTCAAGGGCAAGGAGAAGGATCTCGTCGCCGGCGCCCGCGCCAAGGGTTTTGGTATCTGGCCGACGCTGTCGGAGCCCGTGCAGATCCGCATCGGCATCCTGAACCAGCTATCGCCCGCACAGATCTCCGAGATCGTCAGCCGCTTTGCCGACGCCATGCTGGAGATGGGCGCCGGGTTCGACAAGGCGAAGGTGATGAACGGCCTCAAGTCGTACTACGCGCAGGCCGCCTAGCCGCGGCGAGAGGAGCCGCGCCACGGCTCCTCTCAGTCCTTCTTCAAATCCTTGAAATTCTTGATGGCCTTCTTCACGTCCTTCAGCCTGTCGCCGGGCGGGTTGAAGGTCATCTTTTTGCAGTTCGGCGGCTGGCCGACGTAGCCCTTCGGGCACGGTTTAAGCGTTAGTTTCGTGCAATTTGGCGGTTTGCCGACGTAACCCTTTGGGCAACCTGGCAGCTTCCTGCAATTGGGCGGCTCGCCAACATAACCTTTCTTGCAGCTCTTCGGCGGCAGCTTCAGGCAGTTCGGCGGCTTGCCGATGTAGCCCCTCGGGCAATCGCCGTTCGGATCGACGCACCCCTTGCGCGTCCACTTCCATCCCTTCTTCAGGCAGTCTTTCTTCGGATCCGACTGCGAGTCGCCGGGAGAGCCAATGCAGGCATAGGCATTCTTGCCGGTCTGGCGGCGGCTGGCGCCTTTCGGACAAACGCAGTTCCACCGAGGCGGCATCATTTTCAACAGGGCGAGAGTGCCGCCGACGCACACCGGCTTCGATGGGAGCGTCGGGTCGACGACAAATACCGGGTGTGCGCAGTAAACGACGCGATCGCCGCGGCGGCGCTGCTTCACCCGCCACCCCTTGTCGTTCCAGCCCTGCGGAACCTGCTTCCAGCCGACCCAGCAATGGAGCGGTGGCGGCGGCGTCGACGGCGGTGTCGAAGATGGAGGCGCCGTCGGGGGCGCGGTCCCGGCGCCCTCGTTGGCGTCACCAATGTCGCCGCCGTCAGCGTCCGGAACATCCCCGGCGACGATGTCCTCGGGCGTGAACACGGGGTCGGACTCGAACGACGGCGGGCTAACGACGAACGGGAAGGCCGCCTCGAACGGCTGGCCATCAGTCTGCAGACTGGCCCACTTGATGGGATTGCCCACGTCGCCGTCCGGCGTGATGCGAATGAGCTTGCCGGGCTCGTCGTGCAGGCCGCAGTCACCCCTCTCGTTGCAGACTTCGACGGCGCCTTCGCTCAGCAACAGCCAGGACATGCCACTGGCCTGAACATACACATCGAAAATGGTGCCGCGCACGGTGATCGAGGCTGACGGCGTGCGAATGACATATGCGGGCTTGGCGGCGATGCCGGTGATGAACCGAAAGCTGCCCCTGACGAGATTGAGGACGATAGCGCCGCCGGAGATATCTGGCTTGTAGACGAATTCGTCGAGCAGCAGCCGCGAGCCGGGCCCGAGCGCCAACTGCGTATTGTCGCGTAGTCTGATCTCGCCCGTGCCGTCCGCGCCGACCTCGATCAACTCGTCTTGGCGAACGTTGTCGCCCGTAGCAAGACGCCGCTGGTCGGCTGCGTATTCGGCCGTGACGAGGTTGACGATCCTGACGGTGGCGCCGATGTCTTCCCCTGGCGCGGCAATTGCCGGCCTGCCGCCGAACAAGAGCGCGGCGCCCATCAGGACAAGTAGTTTGAGGCGCATGACGATTGTACCGCCTGCTTTCACCCCCATTCATAGCCGAGCTGCAATCCTAGCCGGGCCACAAGCAGAGCGGTGTTCCCTGGGGAACAGGCCGGCCTCTCATATACGCCGATCCAATTAACTCAGCGTTCTGATCGTTGCGACGTTTGTAGATTCTAAAGGTTCACGCCGCGCGGCTCCTCGTTGCCATGCCGAGCCATGTTGTCTCAGCATCGCTGTCACGGCCTGACAGAGGCACCGACAGCTGCAACGTCGGCACCCATCCCGCAACCGTCGCTCAAACCATCTTGCCGATAACGTTCTTCATTTCGTCGAACGAAAAGGCCCGCAGCGTCTCCGAACGGACGTAGCCGCGGGATGCAACACTCAACATAAGTGCGGTTGAACTCTCATCGTCTGCCGCCTCGCAGATGGCGACGACGTCGTGGCGGCCAAGCGTCCAGTACATATCCTTGACGGCTACACCGCTCTTTTTGGCCAAATCCTTGAAGGCTTCCGCGCGCGCAATCGTCTCTTTGACATTGCGGATGCCCTGATCGGTGAAGCTGGCGAGCACAACGAACGTAGCCATGGGATCCTCCTTTGCAGGCTCCCTCGTGACGTGCCCCACTTCCAAGTGATCTTCCGCCCGCCGTCCGTCCGTGCGGTCATTATGGCCGCAAAGAACTCTCGCGCAACGCACTTCCCAGTGTCTCGCAGCCCTCAGCCCTTGTGGGTCAGCGCGGCCTGATCGTTGAAGGCATCCGAGATGATGGCGTGGTACCAGGCGAGGCTCTCGGCGTAATTCTTGCGGCGCACCTCCGCCCCTTCCCCCTTTTGGGAGACGAAGGGGTCGTGCGGCACTAGGATCGGCTTGCCGTCTTTGTCGCCGGGCGTGTAGTCGGCGCCGATCTTGATGCTGTCGTCGGCGGCGAGAAGCGACCAGCACGTGTTGCGGTAGCGGGCGACGGCGGCATCTCCCCCCTTGAGGTCGGCAAGCAGGTCGGCGGCGACGACACGGCCCTGGCTATTGGCGGAATAGGCCGACTTCGGCATCTCGGCGGCGATGGCCGCATCGCCGATAACGTAGACGCCGTCGGCCTTGGCGGACATGAAGTTCTGCGGCCGGATCGGACACCAGGCGCCTTCGGCGCAGCCGGCCTTGACGGCAATCTTGCCCGCCGTCTGCGGTGGGATGACATTGACCACGGCACCCTTGAGCTTGATGCCGGATTTGGTCTCCACCTCCAACGCCCTTGCGTCGACCCGAACCACGTCGAAGTTGTCGATCTCGTTGGTCAGGTTCAGGTCGATGATGCCGGAGTAGTACCTCTCGAAGGCCTCCTCGAACGCCCCCTGCTTGGAGAACGTTGGCTTGGCATCGAAGATGACAAGCTTCGACTTCGGCTTATGCGTCTTGAGGAAGTGGGCGATCATGCAAGCCCGCTCGTAGGGGCCCGGCGGGCAGCGGTACGGATTGCCCGGTACGGTCATGACGACGACGCCGCCATCGTCCATGGCCTCGAGCTGCTTCATCAGCAGCAGTGTCTGCGGGCCGGCCTTCCATGCGTGGGGCATGATCTCCGCGGCCTCGGGCGAGTACCCCTCGATAGCCGCATAGTTGAAGTCAATGCCGGGCGACAGGACGAGACGGTCGTAGACCAGCGCCTGGCCGCCAGCGAGGGTCACGCGTTTCTGGCCGGCGTCGATGGCCGTCGCCATGTCGTTGACGACGTTGATGCCGAGTTTCTTCAGGCCATCGTAGCTATGCTGCAGCGAAGCGAAGGTGCGGAAGCCGCCGAAATAGTGATTGGAGTTGAAGCACGTCGTATAGACGGGGCTAGCTTCGATGACGGTTACGTCGAGGTCGGGCGCCTCGGTCTTGAGGATGCGCGCTACCGTGGCCCCCCCTGCCCCGCCGCCGACGATGACGACCTTGGCGCCACCCTGGGCGAGGGCCGGGCGTCCGATGAGGCCCGAACCTGCCGAGGCGAGCAGCGTTGCCCCGAGCAGCCGCCCGAACTCCCTGCGATCGATCATGTCGTGGTGCCTTGTTGCCGGCCCGTCGTTGCCCCTATCGTACGCCCAGCCCGGAACGGCAGGCAACTTACCCTTCGTAGAGAAGCAATCGTGCAGCTGCGCAACGACCCTAGGATGCTCGACCGGCGGACATTTCTGCTGACTGCCGGCGCGGCGGCAGCGCTGCTTGGCGTGCTGCATCGCGTGCCCGGCGTGCAGGCCGAGGCGAGCGCAGCCGAGTCGGCCGAGTTTAGGGCGGCGCTCGCAGCACTCCTCGGCGAGGGCGTCCCGCGCGACAGCGGCCTGACGCTCGACCTCCCCGAAGCCGTCGACAATGGCGACTATGTACCCGTCGCCCTATCGGTCGACAGCCCGATGACGGCAGAGAACCACGTCAAGGCCGTGCACATCCTGTCGACGGCGAACCCGCGCGCCGCCGTCGCCACCTTCCGCTTCACCCCTCTGTCAGGGAAGGCGGCCGTCACCAGCCGCATGCGCCTCGCCAAGACGCAGGATGTCGTCGCCGTTGCCGAGCTGAGCGATGGCAGTGTGCTCGTCACGCGACGCAAGGTCGACGTGAAGGTCGGCGGCTGCGGCATCTGAGGAGCGCAACAAGATGATGAAGAAGCCGCCGCGCATAAAGATCCCCGAGGCGATCAACGCCGGAGAGCTGATCGAGATCAAAACGCTGGCAACGCACATCATGGAAACCGGCAATCGCAAGGATCCGTCCGGCAACATCGTGCCGCGCGACATCATCCATTCGTTCACGGCAAGCTTCGAAGGACAGGAAGTGTTCGCGGCGACACTCGGTTCGGGGATCGCCGCCAATCCCTACATCGCCTTCTTTATGAAGGTGCCCGGGCCGGGCATGCTGACGCTGACTTGGCTCGACGACGGTGGAACGACGACGGTCGAGAAAGTGCCGCTTAACGTCGCTTAAGGATGCGCGTCGGGCGGCGGCAGCTGGCGCGGCTCGCGCCGGCGCGGCGGCGAGAGACGCGCATAAAGACCCCGAGAGTAGTCGCGAATATTTGCGCCGACTGCCTGCAGCTTCGGCTTCAGTTCGTGCCAGCGCGCTTCGATGTGCGGACGCCAGGACAGCCAAACGGTACGCAGGTAGTTCTTCACCCGCCACTTGATAATGCGGCCATAGCGCCACGGCCATGACGCGCGGATGCGGGCGAACAACGCCTCCTGCCACGGTACGAAGACCCCATAGGCATATGCAAACCACGGGATCTGCATCAGGGCCGGCTTGGTGAGCAGGAAGATGCGGGCGATGAGGGCCGTCGAGGCGAGCTTGGCGGCGACGATAATCGCGCCCGCCGTGATGAAATGGCCGGTGGCGAGCAGGTAGACGCCGAGCAGCTTGGCGGGAACGAGAATGACGCTGGGCACAGCGAGCGTGAGCAGCGCCCCATAGGGCGGCAGGCCGGCGATCCACAGTTCGGTCAACGCCCAAAGCCGGAAGCGCGCCAGGCGCGCCACCAGCGCCGATAACGGTTGCCATCCCCATTCCTCGAAAAGGAGGATGAGCGCGACGACGACGTTGATCACCAGAACGAAGATGGGACGCACAAACTCCCAGGCGAGAAGCACGATGCGGCCGACCAGCATCGCCGCCTCGCCGATGGCGTAACGAAGCTGACGCAGGGTGGCTTCGAGCGAGGACTTGAGTTGCTGCAACATTGCTAGAGGACCGTCCCCTCGCAGCGGCTCCATGGCCGCTGCACCGGTCACCCTACCTTAGAACCAGGTGAAGGTGCGCTAACGCGGTCAAGCGATGCGCGCGGCGTCGTGCGGACAATTTGCCTCGCGCCCGCAACGTCTCTTGCGTTGACAGGCACAGGCCTCTTTCTATACTTTCGTCGTATAGAAACGTGTGGGGGGACGTCACGATGAGGCTTGCCAAGAGCAGCGCACTCGCAGCGCTGGTGCTGGCCGCCGCGAGCTCGCTCGCCGGCGCCGCCGAGCACGAGATCAAGATCAAGAACACCAACGGCAAGGGCAAGTTCATGGTGTTCGAGCCGGATTTCCTGAAGGTCGCGCCCGGCGACACGGTGAAGTTCGTCATCGTCGACAAGAACCACAACGCCGAGGCGATCACCGAGGTCTGGCCCGAGGGCGTCGCGCCGTTCAAGGGCGAGATGAACGAGAACGCCGAGTTCGTTGCCGAGAAGCCCGGCATCTACGGCGTAAAATGCCACCCGCACTACACGATGGGCATGGTTGCGATCATCGTTGCGGGAGAGCCCACCAATAAAGAGCTGTTCGCCGCCTTCAAAGCTCCCGGCGGCGCCAAGAAGCGCTGGGAAGAGCTCGCCGTGCAGGTGAAGTAGCCAACGTCTTTCAATCGGTGCAGTCGGGCTCCCTGGATGGCACCCGGTCTTCCGTCTGCGCCGTGCCGGCCGCCCTCCCGCGGCCGGCCCCCCCTATTTCGCCGTCATCAGACGAATGTCTTCCGCGCGGACCCCGGCTTGCTCGGCATCTTCTAGCGCGTGCGCCAGATCTTCGCGCGCCTTCTCCGCCTGCCGCTGTCGCGTCCACAAGCTGGCGTAGAGACCGCCTTCGGCCAACAGCACTTCGTGCGTCCCCTGCTCGACCACGCGCCCCTTGTCGAGCACCAGAATGTTGTCGGCGTGCACGATGGTCGACAGCCGGTGGGCGATGACGACGGAGGTGCGGTTGCGCGCCACCTGATCGAGCGCGTCCTGGATCTCCTTCTCCGTGTGGCTGTCCAGCGCACTCGTCGCCTCGTCGAGAATGAGGATAGGCGGCCCCTTGAGGATGGTGCGGGCGATGGCGACACGCTGCTTCTCGCCGCCCGAGAGCTTCAGTCCACGTTCGCCGACCATCGTCTTGTAGCCGAGCGGCAAGGTGCGGATGAAGGCGTCGATCTGCGCCAGGCGCGCCGCGGCGTACACCTCCTCGTCGGTCGCATCCGGGCGTCCGTATTTGATGTTGTAGAAGATAGTGTCGTTGAACAGCACACTGTCCTGCGGCACCACGCCAATCGCCCGGCGCACGCTCTTCTGCGTGACGTCGCGGATGTCCTGCCCGTCTATCGTCACGCGCCCAGCCTCGATGTCGTAGAAGCGGAAGAGGATGCGGCCGATCGTCGATTTGCCGGCGCCGTTGGGGCCGACGATGGCCACCATCTTGCCGGCCGGAACCGCGAAGGAAATGTTCTTCAGGATCTGACGGCGGCCGGTCTCATAGGCAAATGTCACGTTCTCGAAGCGGATCTCGCCCTCGCCGACGACGAGCGCCTTGGCGCCGGGCTTGTCCTTGATCTCGGGTCGTTCTTCGAGCAGCGCAAACATCGACTCTAGGTCGACGAGCCCTTGCTTGATCTCGCGGTAGACCATGCCCATGAAATTGAGGGGCATGTAGAGCTGGATGAGCAGGGCGTTGATCATCACGAACTCGCCGATCGTGTGACCGCCGTTGATGATACCGCGCGCCGCCAGAAGCATGCAGGCGGTCATGCCGATGGTGAAGATCAGGGCTTGGCCCGTGTTGAGCACGCCGAGCGAGCGGAAGGTCTTGATCGCCGCCTGCTCATAGCGCGCCATCGAGGTGTCGAAGCGACGCGCCTCCAGCTCCTCGTTGCCGAAATACTTCACCGTCTCGAAGTTCAAAAGGCTGTCGATGGCCTTGGTGTTCGCCTCGGTGTCGCTGTCGTTCATCTCGCGCCGGATGGCGATGCGCCGCTCGGACGCCGCGAACGTGAACCACATGTAGAGGGCAACGGTCGCCAGCATGATGGCGACATAGCGCCAGTCGAAATAGTAGAGCAGCATCCCGCACACGAGCACCAGCTCGAGCGCCGTCGGCACGACGTTGAGGATGCCCATCCGGATGATGAGCTCAACGCCCCGCGTTGCGCGCTCGATGACGCGTGACAGGCCCCCGGTGCGCCGCTCGAGGTGAAAGCGCAGTGACAGCCGGTGCAAGTGCTCGAAGGTGCGGTTGTTGAGTTGGCGGACGGCGTTCTGCCCGACCTCGGTGAAGATCACATCGCGAACCTGCGTCAGCCCCATCATGACGACGCGGCCGGTGCCGTAGGCAAGGATGAGCATCACGATGCCCAGCGCGATGCCCTGGCCGGTCCCGATGCCGCCTGTACCGGCGGCCGCGGTCAGCATGTCGGTCGCGTCCTTGTAGAACACCGGCACCGCGACGGTGACAAGCTTGGCGATCAGCAGGACGCCGAAAGCGAGCACCACGCGTGCGCGCAGGTCGGGACGGCTTCTCGGCCACACCAGCGGCAACAAACCGCGGAAAACCTCCCAGTGGCTGGCGCGCGATGCCAGATAGGCCTCCTCGCGTTCGTCGCTGGGAGCGGCCGGTATCGCGGGAGGAAATGACATGAGACCTGCTGGTTATTGAATCAGTTAGGAACCGGCACGCCGATCGGCGAGGCGCCAAGCGTTCGGCCACCGGCACCCATCGGGGCTACGCTGCTATTGCCGGCAACCTAGCGGATATAATGGCGCCCGTGCCGATAGGTAAGGCTGCCGCGCCGATGCTTGAGCGGCCCAACGCGATACGCACGCTCTGTGTAAATGCGGGCCGGTGCCGCGGCATGCCAACGCGCGACCCGGCGTTTGCGTGGCTGCTGGAAGACGCGACCGCACCGGCAAGCACAACGATGCTTGACGTAGACGACCTCCGCAGCATAAGCGCGATGCTTGCGGGCGGGCGCATACGCATAACGCGGCTTGCGGTACTTCTGGTGCGCATAGGTGCGCTTATGCCGGCTGGCGCTCGCGTGTTGCTTGCCGCTGCGCCATTTCGTGGCCGTACGCTTTGCGGACTTCTTCTTGGCGACCACAGGCGGTGCGACCTCGGCGACGATAGCCTCCTCGCGCGCCTTCGGCGTCGCTTCGCGCACGGGCTCGGGTGGCTTGGGCTTTTGCTCTGGCGCGGACGGTGCCTCGGCCAGCGCGGAATTCTCGTTTGAGGCGGCATCCTCGGCGCCCGGTGACGTCGACGCACCGGCGGCCAACGGTGCCTTTATGGTGGGTGTCGTCGGCGCTGTGGCGCGCGGCGGCTCGACTGGCGGCGTAACCGGCGTCGGAGGGACTGCCGGAGGTGGCGACATGGCCTCGGCCCGCGCTGTCTCCTTGGCGCGCGCCGCAGCCTGCGAGCGTCGCGCCGCTTCGGCGTCGATGTCGGCCTGGCGCTTGGTCTCGGCCTCGGCTTGGGCGACGGCCCGGCGCTCGGCGGCATCGGCCGCTTCCGCCTCGCGCTTGGCGTCGTCCGCCTTGCGTTTGGCTTCTACCCCGGCCGTCCGCGCTGCTTCGTCCGCCTGGCGCTTGGCTTCTGCTTCCTCGGCCACGCGCTTGTCGTCGGCGGCCTTGCGCTTGGCTTCGGCTTCGGCAGCGAGCCGCTTATCCTCGTCAGCCTTACGTTTCCGCTCCGCCTCTTCGGCAATACGCTTGGCGTTGTCGTCCGCCTGGCGCTTGGCTTCAGCTTCTTCGGCAACGCGCTTGTCGTCGTCGGCCTTGCGCTTGGCTTCGGCTTCGGCAGCGAGCCGCTTATCATCGTCAGCCTTACGTTTCTGCTCCGCCTCTTCGGCAATGCGCTTGGCGTTGTCGTCCGCCTGGCGCTTGGCTTCAGCTTCTTCGGCAACGCGCTTGTCGTCGTCGGCCTTGCGCTTGGCTTCGGCTTCGGCAGCGAGCCGCTTATCATCGTCAGCCTTACGTTTCTGCTCCGCCTCTTCGGCAATGCGCTTGGCGGCGGCGTCAGCCCGGCGCTTGGCTTCCGCCTGCTCGGCGAGCCGCTTCTCGTCTTCGGCCTTGCCCTTCGCCTCGGTCTCGTCGATGGCCCGGTTGGTATCGGCGGCCTGGGCTTCCTGCTTGATGCGCTCGGCGGCCGCATCGTCCTTGGTTGCGTCCGCAGTCGCCACCGTGGGTGGCTGCGCAGCCATTGGCGCGGAGGGTTGCGGTGTCGGCTGGGTGGCGACTTCGGGCGTCGGTTCGGTGCCGGGCACCGGCTCCAGCAACGGCTTGACGATCTCGGTACGGTAGGAACGGTTGGCGCGCGCCAGCCAATCGCGCACGACCTCGACGAGGCCGCTCCAGCCGCGCAACTCGCGCTGTGGCTCCTCGGCGGCCTCTGGCGCCGGCGCCGGCGGCGAGGCCTTGTCGTTGCGCTGTACGATAACCGTCCAGCCGTCCTTTTCCTTCAATTGGGCGATGACGACATCGTCGTAGGTCTGCGCCGAACGGGCCAGCCAGTCCCACACCGGCGCAAAGGCGCCACCGTTCTCGCTCGCAGGTGTCTGCGGGCTAACCTGGGCCATGTGCTGCCCACCATCGAGAAGGTCGTTGAAGCGCTTTGATGCGGCGCCGGCAAGGTCCTCAGCGCGCTGGCGCAACTGCGGGGAGACCTCGGTTGCCTCGTTCTCGGCGGCGACGGCGCCCGGCGCGCTGAGCAGCACCAGGATGAAAAGGGAACGCATACTCGACATCGGCGTTTTCCGCTCCCGACTCCTCGCCGCGCCAATACGGCGGGAGATTCCCTCGTTTACGGCGGTTCTCTAAGACGGCCGCCTAGCTACGGCTTTCCATTAAGCACAACTCCGGCGACGCGCCAAACCCACATCGAAAAAGCGGATAACGGGCAAGACGGCCGGCTATCGCGGGCGCCGCAATTAACGCTCGCCTGTCGTCTAGGCTGAGCTGCCACGCGGGTGCAGCGATACCCATATTGGACGTTTCCGCAGGGACAACTTGAAGAGAAGAAACGGACTTTTGAATGAGCAAGAAACGAGTGAACGGGGCCAGCGCTCGCCGATCGCAACGCAACGTGTGCGTCTACTGCGGATCCGGCTTGGGGCTCAATCCAGCTTATAGGGCCGCGGCGCGGACACTTGGCGCCGCATTTGCAGCCAACGACATCGGCCTCGTCTACGGAGGCGGCAGTCTCGGTCTCATGGGCGAGGTTGCGCGCTCGACGCTCGATAGCGGCGGCCGAGTGACGGGCATCATCCCCAACTTTCTAGTCGAAAAGGAAGCGATGATGCGCGACGTCGACGAGATGATCGTCACCGAGGACATGCACGAGCGCAAACGGCTGATGTTCGAGCGCTCCGACGCGTTCGTAGCCCTGCCAGGCGGTGTCGGCACGCTCGAGGAACTCGTCGAGCAGCTCACCTGGGTGCAGCTTGGCAGGCATACCAAGCCGGTGGTCGTCGCCAACATCGACGGCTTCTGGACGCCCTTCCTCTCCCTCCTGACACACATGAAGATGGATACTTTCATCCGACCGGGCCTCGACGTGCGCTTTACGGTGGTCGACGACGCATCGCGGATCGTACCGGCCATCGCCAGTGCCTGGGACAACCGGCCGACGACCGCCGACGAGGTGGTGCTGGCGAAGTTCTAGTTCAGCAGCTCGTAGCGAACCGGGTCGGCCGGGCATCCTGAGAAGCCGCACTCGAGCAGCGCGCTGGCCGCGTTGAGGCCGGTGAGCCCGATGATCAGCCACACCGCGAGCCCCTCGAACGTGCCGCACCGCCGAACTGGCTGCGGCTCGAACTGCTTGTCGAACGTCAGCATGATGGCCGCCGCGAGGACGGCCATGACGAAGCAGAGGAAGGCCCATGTATAGAAATGCAGACCGAGGAACGCCGCGCCGAACCCGGCGTCGCCCGGCATGATATGCAGCAGGATCTGCCGCGCGGCGATGGCTGCCCCCAATAGTGCGGCGATAATGACAAGGCCGTAGTTGGCCGGTTTAGGCCCGTGCCGAATGGTCAGGATCGGCCCAATGGCCAGTCCCGCGAGGGCTACTCTCTGCAGCAGGCACAGGGGACACGGCAGTTCATCGAAGACTAGCTGCCAGTAGAAGGCCAAAATGAGCGCCGCCGATACGGCATAGAGGCCCAGCGCGTTCAGGCGGATCGCGAGCTTCGGGGTCATATCCACCGCAATCGCCTCGCTAAAACGACAATGGCAGCGCGTCCGTCGCGTGGCGCAGATAGAGTGCGGCGGTAAAGACGAGGCCGGCGAAGAACACGTAGACGGCCGACGGCGCCTCGTGGCGCCATGCGAGCCACATGGCGAGAGCAAAATTGAAGAAGGCGATGAAGAATTCCATGCAACCTGCCGCCGGTTAGGCTCTGATCCCAGCATGATGATCGAAGGTGAGACTAGTCCGAGTCGGCCGGTCGAGCGCGGCGCACTTCTGACGAACATCGCGCAAGCCGGCGCGCTGCTGGCCGGATTTGCCGCCCTGCTGGCGCTGATCTTGCGTCCGGAGTTCGGCAGTGCCGCCCTCGTGATCGCCCTGCTTACAGCCGCAGCCATCGTGGGGCTCGCAGCGCGCGTGGCGCCGTCGAGCCTCATGCGTATCTACGGCGCACGGCCTTACCGGGCCGGCGACCTCGCCCAGTTCGACTGCATCACCACGGAGCTTGCACGCCGCGCCGGCCTCCGTCGCGCACCTCGCGTCTACGTCGTGCCGAGCATGCTGCTCAGCGCGTTCTCGATGGGCTCCTCGCGTCTATTTGCCATCGCCGTCACCGAGGGCCTGCTGCGGCGGCTGACGATGCGCGAAGTCTCCGCCGTGCTGGCGCGCGAGGTCGCACACGCGCAGCGCGGCGACCTTCTCGTGTTCGGAATCGCCGACTGGATTTCCCGTTTCGCGCAAGCGGGCTACTACATCGGCTTGGCCCTAGCGGCCCTCAACATCCTGCGGGGAATTTCCGGTGGCGAGGCGGTATCCTGGCTCAGCGTCGCGCTGCTGATCGTTGCGCCGGCGCTGATGACGCTGCTGCAGCTTGCCCTGTCTTCGGCGCGAGAGTTCGATGTCGACCGGGCGGCGGCGCTGCTCACCGGCGACGCGCTCGGCGTGGCGTCCGCCGTCTCCCGCCTCGACCCTTCACCCGGTAAGCCCCTCGACGATCTCATGCCGCCGGTGCCGGCACGCAAGGTGCCGCTCCCCTCGATGCTGCGCTACCCGCCCCCGTCCGACCGGCGCATTGCTCGGCTCAACGCCTTTCAGGCGCCGCCCATGCCGCCGCTCGATATCGCCGAGGGTCCGCGCATTTCGCTGATTGGAGTCGGTCCTATCGAGATGCGGCCACGCTATCGCTGGCCGGGCGTCTGGTTTTGACGCCTGCGTCGGCTGCGGTTTCCGGGGACGAGGCAGCAGGCCGCGCTTGCGCCGTCCTCGCCTTTACGCCTATCTGCCGCCATGGCTGAGACGACGACCTCCGGGGCACGCGAGCGCATCGATACCGATGCGCAGGCCTCTGCCCTCGTACAAAAGATGCGTAGCGGCGAGCGGCGTGCCACCGCTTTGGTCATCACCGAGCTGGAGCGGTTGTCGACGGCGGCGCCCATTTTGCTGCGCGCCATGCAGCCGCATCTCGGGCATGCGCTGGTTGTCGGCTTCACCGGTCCGCCGGGGGCCGGCAAATCGACCCTCGTCAATGCGGTGATCGCCGACCTGCGCGCGGCGGGCAAAACGGTCGGCGTCATCGCCGTCGACCCGTCCAGCCCCGTCTCCGGCGGCGCCATACTCGGCGATCGCATCCGCATGACGGCAGCACTGGATGACGACGGGGTATTCGTGCGCTCGCTGGCGAGCCGCGGCTACCTCGGTGGCCTTTCCCCGGCGGCTGTGCGCATCATCGACGCGCTCGACGCGGCGGGACGCGACGTGATCCTGCTGGAGACCGTCGGCACCGGCCAGAGCGAGATCGACGTCGCCGAAGTGGCCGACGTCCGCGTCGTCATCTCGGCACCGGGGTTGGGCGACGACATCCAGGCGATGAAGTCCGGGCTGTTGGAGATTGCCGACATCATGGTTGTCAACAAGGGCGACCGGCCGGGCGCCGAACAGACCATGCAGCAGTTACTGGGGGCACTGTCCATCCGCGCCATGCGCAATCCGACGGTGCCGGTCCTCAAGACTACGGCGACGACGGGCGAGGGCGTGCCGCAGCTCGTCGAGGCGATGACGACGAGCGGCCGCGCCCTGGACGCCGCCGGTCCGATGGCGCGGCGCCGGCGGCGGGCGCGCTATCTCATTGCCCGCGCCGCATCCGATCTCGTCGCCGAACGCGTGCGCGCCGGTGGGCCTGCGGCGCTCGACACGCTGGCCGATCAGGTTCTCAGCGGCACCCTCGGCCCGGCGGAAGCGGCCCGGCGCCTGCTCGACACCTAGCGCACAAACGGAAAGGGCGCCCCGTAGAGGCGCCCCCCTGGTCCACGCATTGCCGGTCTCCTAGACAGCGGTCAATCGTCCTGCTGCTCGCGGCCCTCGCTGGAGGTACCGCGGCTGGAGCCTTCCTTGCGTATCTGATAGCCGCTCTCGTCCTCGGTCGTCGGCACGCGGGCAGCCGGGTTGTCGCCGGCAGCCGGGTCGGACGGCGTCGTCGCGTCCGGGCCGGGGATTGTGTTCGCGTTGGAGTTCGGATCGTCCGGCAGGCCGTCGTCGGCAGCCAGGGCGGCTGTGCCGAAACAGCCGAGCGCGAGCACCGCGGCCACGGCAGAAATGGTTTTGAGCTTCATGATCGGGCTCCCTTCCTGAGTTCCGCCGCGTCGCCGGCGGTTGCTTGCCTTACCTAACCAGGTCCGCTTGCGACCGGGTCCGCCGCCGATCCTGGCCAGCTTGGCTTGTAACGCCAACAAACGGCGCTCGGGATGGTTGGTGCCCAGTAAAATAACTTGGCGCCATTGTCCGCTTCGCGGAAGCTTGACGCGCTAGGCCCTGCGTATCGGCGCGGCGCAAGCGCGAAAGGATGCCGAGCGCCCTAATGCGTTTGCCTTATCAATCGTCCAGTGTCTCGGTGTCGGGGTCGACGAAACCCGAGGGGCTGCGCACAAAATTTCCATTGCGAAGCTCGTAGACGCCATCGGGGCGATAGATGCGCACGCCGACACGCGAGCCATAGTTGAACGCGGAATCCATTGGCGTTGCCGTATCCGCAGTGATCGCGGGCGTCGCGTCAGGCTCGCTTGCCAGCCAATTGCGCGCAAGAGCCGTGGTCGCGGAGGCGAGGCTGATGAGAACGAATGCTCCTGCACAAGCAGGAACGGAGTTGCTCTTCATTCCGCAATGTTCCTTTCGCAAGCGCTTCTGCTGCCGAGCCTACCTGAGTCCCAAGAAACCTCGCCGTGGCACCGACAAAGATGCAGTGGATCAACCAGGCTGCACGCGAATTGTTTGTGGGTGGTAAAATCGCTTGGCGCTGAGCCGCCCATCGCGGATTGTCGCTAACCAAGAGCAAATACGGGGCAATCGGCGCGATGGCAGCTCAATCCGAAGGCAGCGGCACGGCGGGATACTCGCTGTTTGCCGGCCAGCCGCGCGGGCTGTCGACCCTGTTCTTCACGGAGCTGTGGGAGCGCTTTTCCTACTACGGAATGCGCGCTCTGCTGACCCTGTTCATCGTCGCGCCCCTGGCGGCGGGGGGCCTCGGGCTGACGACGGTCGAGGCCGCGCGCATCTACGGCAACTACACGATGGCCGTCTACCTGCTGGCCATTCCCGGCGGCTACATCGCCGACCGCTATCTCGGTGCGCACTACGCCGTGCTGATCGGCGGCGCCATCATCGCGTTGGGGCACTTCACGCTGGCGGTACCGGCAGAGACTTCCTTCTACGCGGGGCTGGGCCTCGTTGCCATCGGCACGGGTTTGTTCAAGCCCAACATCAGCGCCATGGTCGGCGGCCTCTACGCGACCGGCGACGACCGCCGCGATGCCGGCTTCTCGATCTTTTATATGGGTATCAACGTCGGCGGCTTCCTCGCGCCGCTGGTGACCGGCTTCATCGCCCAGAGCGACACCTTCAAGAATTGGCTCAGCGCCAACGGATTCGATCCCGCCGATAGCTGGCACTGGGGCTTCGCTGCCGCCGGCGTCGGCATGACACTCGGCCTCATCGCCTATCTCATGCAGGCCAAGCGGCTGGAGCACGTCGGGCGCCTGCCGGCGGAGGGTACCGGTTCTTGGGGCACCAGCCTCCTCGTCATCGCCGGCACGCTGGGCGTCTTGGGGCTGACGGTGCTGTCGGACGATCCAAGCTTCCACTGGCTGCGCGCGGCTTTCATCGTCATCCCGCTGGCGGCCATCGTCTGGTTCGCCATGCGCGGCGACGTCGACGGCCAGCGGCTAGCCGCCATATTCGTGTTCTTCATCGCGGCAATGGTGTTCTGGGCCATCTTCGAGCAGGCCGGTATCACCATCGCGCTGTTCGGACAGGACCTCACCCGCAACGATGCCTTCGGCTTTCCCTTCCCGGCGGCGTGGTTCCAGTCGCTCAATTCGCTGTTTGTCATCATGCTGGCACCGCTGTTCGCGCTAGCCTGGCTGCGACTCGGCCGGCATCAGCCATCGAGCCCGGCGAAATTCGCCTTCGGGCTGTTCTTTCTCGGGTTGTCGTTTCTGCTCATGGTGCCGGCAGCGATGCTGACCGCCGAAGGTCGCGTCAGCCCACTGTGGCTGGTCGGGTTGTTCTTCCTGCAGACGGTCGGCGAGTTGCTCCTCAGCCCCGTCGGCCTCAGCACCATGACGCGGCTGGCGCCGCCGCATCTCGTCGGCCTCGTGCTCGGCGTGTGGTTCCTCGCCGCCGCGTGGGGCAACAAGCTCGCCGGCATTCTCGGCAGCGGCTACACCTCCACCGATCCCGGCGCGCTGGCGGTGTTCTTCCTGCAGCAGGCCGCAATGGTCGGCGTCGCCACCCTGGCGCTATGGCTGCTGGTGCCCTGGCTGAAGCA
>CAZOOS010000009.1:15817-37518 GCA_964581475.1 uncultured Hyphomicrobium sp. | reverse complement strand
CGCCGAGCGCGATGAGCAGATCCCGGACGATGAGATGCCGCTCGCGCGAGGCCGTGGCCACCTTGCGACCCTTATCGGTCAAGAAGATTGCCCGATACGGCTGGCTGGACACGAAGCCGTCGCGTTGCAGCCGCTGGATCGTGTTGTTGACGGTCGCCTTGGTGACGCCGAGCCGCTCCGACAGATCCACTAGCCGCGCTTCGCCCTTCTCCTCGATAAGGTCGGCGATAAGCTCGACATAGTCCTCGGCGAGCTCGCTCTGATGCGCATCGCGCACGCGCTTGAAGCGCTCGGCACGCCGGGCCGCTTCGCTGCCGTTCTCGCCGGGTGTCGTCGTCGGTTTGCGATTCATCCGGCCTCTTCTACCCCACGGCGTCGTTGACGGCAAAGTTAGCGTCGGCTAACAATGGGCGCATGAGTTAATCGTATGCAGGGCGCAAGGGGGGCTATCGTGGGGCGTAGAGTGGCGTTGAGGGCGGTGGCAAGTCTTGTCGCCATGGCCGGAATGAGTGAGCGCGGCGCCGGCGCCGACAAGTCGCAGTACTCCCTGTTCAATCCGACACCGCGCGCGTTGATGCGCGAAATGACCACCGACCGGCCCGACACCACGGAGGTTCCCTTCACGGTCGACGCCGGCCACGTGCAGACCGAGAGCACTCTGTTCGGCTACACGAAGTCGCGGCCCGATATCGACGGGGCCGTCAGCGACGCCTACGAGTTCGCCTACACCAACGTGCGCATCGGCTTGACGAACGATGTCGAGCTGAGCTTGGTGTGGCAACCGTACGGCATCGTGCGCACGCGGCAGGCCGATCCGGACCCGGTGTTGCGCCAAGAGGGAATCGGCAGCGTCGACATCCGCGCCAAGATCAACCTGTGGGGTAATGACACGTTCGAGAAGGATGGCTCGGCGCTGGCGCTGCTGCCGATCCTCTCGCTGCCGACCGACGACGACAACGGCATCGGCGTCGCCGCCGTCGAGGGCGGATTGGTCGTACCGCTGGCGCTGGCGTTGCCGCACGGGTTCGGCCTCGGCATCAACACCGGTGTGTTTGCCGTGCAGGACGAGGACGCAACGGGGCATCACGCCGAGTACGTCGCCACCTCGGCACTGTCCTACGAGTGGACGGATACGCTAGGCACCTACATCGAAGTGGTGGGCCTATTCGGCGTCGACGATCCGCGTGGTGACATCTGCGTTGTCGGTGCTGGGTGGACGTACGCTCTGACCGACGATGTGCAGCTCGATGGCGGCGTGAACTTCGGCCTGACGGAGGCCGCCGACCGCTACAATCCGTTCGTTGGCCTTTCGATGCGCTTCTAGGGTAGCGGCAGGAAGTCCCCAACAGAAAGGCCGGCGCATTTGGCATGCACCGGCCTCCTGGCGGGCGTCACAGGCAAAGTTATCCGCGACCGGTCAGGCGTTGATTGACCTCCTGCTGGCTGGGAATCCTGCCGTCATGCGTCAGCTTGTCGATGATCCCAGGCAGGGCCTTCGACAGTTGCGTCAGGAGGTCGTCCTGGCTGCAGCCGGCCTTGTCGGCCATTTGCGTGACGGTCTTCGTGCCGAGGGCGTCGCCGAACGCATCGGCCTGCACCGGTTTGTTCTGACCGGTGCCGACCCATGACTTGACGACATCGTTGAGCCCTGCGGCCTGGAGCTGTGCGAGCAATCCGCCCAATCCGCCGAGATCCTGTGCCGCACCACCGGCCTGCGCCTGCGACGCCCGCGGCATCGAGGCTTGCTGCTGTTGCGGCGGCTGATTGCCCGCCTGCCTGCCCAGGAGGAGTTCCTGGAACACCGCCACCAGTTGCGGATTGCCGGTGCCGCCCTGGCCGCCTTGCGTGAACTGTTTCAGCGCTTCATCGAGCAGTCCCATGTCGTTCTCCTCTCGCTGCTTACGTGGTTGAACTCGTTGCTGCTGGCTTAGTCGCTTGTTGCACTCGCTGTAGTAGCCGCCGCCTTCCTCGGTCCATTTCGGCTCGGTGATGCCGGGCGCCTTTGCTGCCGCCACTCGTTGCTTGAGAAGCGTGGACACTGATAACGTGCGGTGCGCGAAGCAACGAAACGCAGGTGACAGCCTTTATCCTTGGCGAACGAAACGCAGACCTTTTTATCGCTCGTGCGCAGGGCTCGCCGCGAATGCGGGACGCTCAGCTGCGTGCAGCAACTGAGCGGTGGTTCGTTCCGCGCCGGCGCGCGATGCTCGATGCGAGAGCTAGTAGCCGAAGCTCTGGCGGAAAATGTCGTTGGCCGTGGAGCCGCGACCGACCATGCGCTGACTGCTGCCGTCGCCGCCGCCGTAGTTGCCACTGACGACACTGCGGCCGCTGCGACGCGCCTTGGCACGCCCGGTGGTTTCGGCATCGTCCAGGCGTCGCGCCAACTCCACTTGCGCCAGATGATCGGAACCCTTGTCGATGGCGTCCCATTTGCCTTCCAGCGCCTGCGTGATGCGCTTTTCGTGGCCGTAGACGTCCTTCTCGGTGGTCACGTCGCCAGCATCGTCGACCTGCGCGGTGAAATAGGTGATGTGCACCGGGATGTGCTGGTTGAGGGGGACGCCCAGCTCCTCGGGCTCACCGTCGAGAAGCCCGTCGACCTCCCCGGCGCTCCAGCCTTTGTCGATGCCAAGCAACGTTTCGGCGAGCCGCTGCGGGTTCTTCACGCGCACGCAGCCATGACTGAAGGTTCGCTGCGAGGCGCCGAACAGGCCCTTGCTCTGGGTGTCGTGCATGTAGACGGAATGCTTGTTCTGGAACGTGAACTTCATGCGCCCCAGGGCATTGCCCGGCCCCGACGGTTGATAGACGTCGTAGTTGCGGATGTCGGCCTTGCCCCAGTCGACGCTGCTGGCCTTCACCTCGCGACCGTTGCGCACGAGCTTCATGCCCTGGCGGTGGAAGTATCCGCCGCCGCGGGCGAGGCTGGGGAGAATCTCCTTCACCTTGATGCTTTCAGGAACGTTCCAGCGCGGGTGGAAGTAGATCGTCTTCAGGTCCTGCGAGAAGATGGGCGTCTGCTTGTCCAATTCGCCGACGATGACGCGCTCGGAGTGCACCACTTGCCCGTGGTCGATCACGCTCACGGTAAACTCCGGGACGTTCACCCAGACGTGCGTCTCGCCGAGATCCTGCGGCATCCAGCGCCACTGCTCCATGTTGGCAAGCAGTGTCGCGGGCGAGACTTGCTTTCCCTCGTTGAGCGCGCGGCGCGTCTTGGCGTTGATGATGCCATTGGCCGGCGAGATGTCGTGCTTCTCCTGGAACGCCCTGACCACCTCGGCCAACTCTTCATCGTACACGTCGGTCACGCCGCCCACGGCATGAACGCCGAGACGCTCGCGTACGAGCGCAATGTCCTTGTGGGTGGTTCCGGGGTAGAGCTTCGAGCCCTTGGTCGGAATGGTGACGGTCTCGCGCGCGCCGGCATCGCGGTGCGCCAGGTACTGCTGACGCAGTTTCTCGAATTGCGCGTGCTGGGGATGCAGAGCGCGCAGGACCTCGGCGGGAGCATCGCTGGCGGCGAGTTGCTCCATCACCAGCAGCGGACGGCGCAGCGTCGGCTTTCGGTCGAGATAGGAGCTGAGCTGCGTCGCCGGATCGTCGATGCGACCGCCGCGCGCATAGCGTGCATATTTAAGGGCTGCGAGTGAAAGCCCGAGCTCGGCGGCGGCGAGATCGCTTTCCGCCGGCGGCGCTCCCGATGCCTGCGCAGCCAGCACGGGTATCTCGAAGGCGCTCGCTTGCAGGCCCCAGTCGTCGGCGCGCTTGATCTCGTCGATGGTGGCCATCGCCTTCGGCGTCCAGCCCTTCCTGTCGACCCACACAGGCTCTGTGCGTGCCGCATAGAACATCCACAGCCCGTCGCGGTCGGCTTGCGTCGTGCCGTCGGGCAGGGGTGCCAGAAGCTTGCGGCGGACCGACAGCAGCAGAGGTTGCTCGGATGACAAGAAGGCCGGCGCTGCGGGCGCCCCGATGGGCGCGGCCGTCGCCGGGGCAACGAAGTTCATCCCCAGCGTCAGCCCGGTGAAGAGTGCGGCGACGCTGACGGCGGGTTTGAACACTGGTTTCATCTGGGGGTTGGGAGGCATCGGGGTGCTCTCTGCTGCAACGGGTTCAAGTTGGGCGCGGTAAGCTTCCTCCGGCGTCAGCACGCCGGCGGCAGTGACGGCCTTGAGGATGAAATTGCGCGCGCGCAGCGCTGCCTTGGCGTCGCGATCGATACGCCGCGCTTCCGGCGCCTGCGGCAGCGCCACCAGCAGCGCCGCCTCGGCGTCCGAGAGCGTGTGCGGCTCCTTGCCGAAGTACTTGAGAGAGGCGGCGCGCACGCCTTTGACGCGGCCGCCGAAGGGGGCGAGGGCGAGATAGAGCCCGAGTATCTGCTTCTTGCTGAGCTGCCGCTCGAGCTGGAAGGCGCGGATGATCTGGTGCAGCTTCACGGCAGGGGTGCGCTTGTATTGATTGTCGAGCAGGCGCGCGACCTGCATGGTCAGCGTGGAGCCGCCGCCGACGATGCGCTGCTTCAAGATTAGGTCGCGGGCGGCGCGCGCGATGCCCAACGGATCCACACCGAAATGCGAGTAGAAGCGACGGTCCTCGAAGGCGAACAGCATGGCGAGGTAGCGCTGATCGACTTGCTCGGGCACCAGGACGATCGGTGCCAGGTCAGACTCTTGCGCCGCACGGTGCTGGGCGGACCCGGGAACGAGATGGGCGACCGCTTGCAGCGGCGGTGGCCCCAGCTGCGCTATGGCAACCTGCAATCCGGCCTGCACGAGGATCGCGAGGGTAGCGCCGGCAAACGCGGCATAGACGGCATAGCGACCGATGCACTTGAGAGCACCCGGCCGGCGCACGCTGCCCACCTCTTCATTTGCCTTGGCTGCCCCGGCAACCGCCTCAAGTCGGGAGCGCCTGTGCGCAGCGCCTCCCTCTTCCGGGCTCGACATTGCATCCTCGTCGACCGCATCCGCCCGGGCCCCCTCGTATCCGGGCCCCTCGCCGCGACGCTCTCCCCGCGGCAAGTTTCGGCATCAACGTCGATGAACTGAACGATCACAACCAAAACTGGCGAACCATGTTTACCGGGTGCGAATGCGGTCTACGCGATTTGAATCTTCACGACAGCAACGCGGAATAACTGTTTCTGCCCGGCCAATTGGAATGCGCGCAAGATCGTGCCGGCGATGGCCGAGGCGGGTCCGCTGTTGTTGGGCGTCAGGGGGTCTGTTTGGCAAGGTGATCGAGGGCGCCGCGCAACTGGCCGCCGACTTCTTCGAGTGCGGCCTCCGCCTCGGACAAGTCGTAGCCCTGCAGCAGCAGGACGGCGAGCTTAACGCTGCCATTCGACCGCTCGAGCGCTTCGCGCACCTGCGGGTGACTTTGACCGGTAAGTTCGGCCACCATCCTCTCGCGCCGCTTGGCAAGCTTGGCGTTGCTGGCCTGTACTTCGACCATCATGCCCCGGTAGATGCGTCCAAGCCGGATCATCACCAGCGTCGACAACAGATTGAGCGTGATGCGCTGGGCCGTGCCGGCGTTCATGCGGGTCGAGCCGGCAATCGGCTCGGGGCCCGTCGCCAGCAGGATGGGATGATCGGCCTCGACGAGCAGCGGCGTGCCGGCGTTGTTGGCGATGCCGACGGTCAGGCAGCCGTGGCGGCGCGCTTCGCGCATGCACGTCAAAGTAAACGGCGTCGTGCCGCTCGCCGCCGTGGCGATGAGGACGTCGGTGGCACCGACCCCGTGCTCGTCGATGAGCTGGGCCGCACGCGCGACGTCGTCCTCGGCGCCTTCGACGGCTTGCGTCATCGCCACCTCGCCGCCGGCTAGCAGCAGCAACAATCGGTCAGGCGGCCAACTGAAGGTCGGCATCAGCTCGGCGCCATCCTGGACGGCGAGCCGCCCCGAGGTGCCGGCGCCGGCATAAATGAGGCGTCCGTGCCTACGCAGCCGCGCCTCGATGGCGAGAGCTGCCCCCTCGATCGCCGGCGCCGCGGCACGTACTGCGGCCACCGACGCCAATTGCCCCTCGATCATCGCATCCAGGATGTCGCCCGGCTGCCAGAGATCGATATCCGCGTAGCGGGGGCTTAACCGTTCCGTATTCATGGGGGCAGCGTTGGCACTAAGTCATTTCAGCCGCGTTTATAGTAATGCCTACCTAACGTAGATGCTCGGGAACTTGCAGCCAATGGTCGGGACGGCATTACTTCTTGGTATAGATGGGGGCGGAACCGCTTGCCGCGCGCGCCTGGCTGACCTTAACGGTGGTATCCGCGGCGAGGCGACGGCCGGTCCCGCCAACATTCGCTTCGGCCTCAAGGAGAGCTTTGCGCAGGTGCTGCGGGCGACCGAGGAGGCGCTGGCGCAGGCCGGGCTGTCGCTCGAGGACGCCGACATCGTCGCCTGCCTGGCACTGGCAGGCGCCAGCGAGCCGACGCAGCTTGCCGCCGCACGCGCCTATCAGCTTCCGTTTAGTCGCGCGATCTTCACCACCGATGCACACGCCGCGTGCGTCGGCGCGCACGGCGGCAGGGACGGCGGCATCATCATTGTCGGCACCGGCAGCGTCGGCTGGGGCATCGTCGGTGGGCGCGAATACCGTGTGGGCGGCTGGGGCTTTCCCGTCTCCGACGAAGGCAGCGGCGCCTGGATCGGTTGCGAGACGGCCCGACGCGTGCTGTGGGCATACGACGGCCGCGGGCCGTGGAGCGGCTTGTTGAAAAAGGTGCTGGAGCGCTTCGACGGCGATCCGCACGCCATCGTCCGTTGGATGGGCGCGGCGCGGCCGCGCGACTTTGCCTCGCTGGCACCGCTGGTTATCGAGTATGCTGGACGCAACGACGCGGTGGCGCACCAGCTGATGCGCGAAGCCGCCGCGCAAATCGACGTGGTGGCGCAGCGTTTGGCGGCGGTAGGCGTGCCGCAACTGGCGTTGGCGGGTGGTCTCGCCAAGAGCATCGAGCCGTGGTTGGCGGCGACGACGCAAGAGCATCTCGTCGTGCCAAGGGGCGATGCCTTGAGCGGCGCGCTGCAGATGGCGCGCGACGAAGCCGAGCGATTGGCGCTGGCGCAGTCGGCGGTCAATCACTGATGAGATCGGCCGGGCGGAGCATGGGCGACGCGAAAGCACTGATGACGCTAGAGCTGAGCGAGGCACCGCTGGCGGTCCGCCGCCAGGAGGAAGCGCTGGCGCAGCCCATGAGCGCGCTCGTGCAGCGCCTCCAGCGCCGGCCGCCGCAGGTGGTCGTCACCTGCGCGCGGGGCAGCTCGGCGCACGCGGCGGCCTTCGCCAAGCACCTGATCGAGCGCTACGTCGGCATTCCGGTGGCGCCGGCGGCGCCGAGCGTCGTCAGCATCTACGGACAGTCGATGCACCTCGAGGGCCAATTGGTGTTGGCCATCTCGCAGTCCGGCCGCAGCGACGATCTCATCGCCTTCACGAAAAGCGCCAGGGATGCCGGCGCCATCACCGTCGCCGTCGTCAACGTCACGGACTCGCCGCTGGCCGACACGTGCGATTACGTCTTGCCGATCTGCGCCGGACCCGAGCTGAGCGTGGCGGCGACGAAAACGTTTATCGCCACGACGGCGGCGCTGGCGCGGCTCACGGCCGCCTGGGCCGGCGAGCGCGCGTTGACGGACGCCATCACGCGGCTGCCGAATCGCCTGGTTGAGGCCGCGGCGCTGAATTGGAGCGCGGCCGTGCCGGCGGTCGCCGATGCGGCGAGTCTGGTGACCATCGGGCGCGGCTCGACGCTGGCGATCGCCCGCGAAGCCGCGCTCAAACTAAAGGAGACGTGCAATCGCCACGCCGAAGCCTTCAGTGGCGCGGAGTTTCTGCATGGCCCGGTTTCGCTCGTGTCCTCGCGCTATCCGATCCTGATGTTCATGCCGACGGATGCGGCGGCACCCGGCATGCGACAGCTCGCCGGCGAATTGCGGTGCCTGGGGACTGCGCTGTTCATCGCCGAGCACGCCGACGCCGCCCCAAACCGATTGCCGACGCTGCCGCCCGATCAACCGGAAGCCGATGCGATCTGTCTCATCCAGAGCTTTTACGCCATGGCCGTCGACGTTGCGCAGCAACTCGACATCGACGTCGACAAACCGCGGCATCTCAGCAAGGTGACCAGCACGCTATGAGCGCTATGAACGGATCGGGTCCCCACGCCGTCGCCGCGAGCTGGATCTTCGACGGCGTCGCGGTCGTGCGCGACAGCGCCGTCATCATCGATGGCGCGCACATCGTCGACGTGAAGCCGTTCGGTGACCTTCCCGCGTCGATGCCCGTGCGCGTGCTCCCGGGCGAAACCTGGCTCGCGCCTGGATTCATCGACGTGCAGGTGAACGGCGGCGGCGACGTGCTGTTCAACGATACGCCGACGGTGGAAGGAATAGACGCCATTGCCGCCGCGCATCGCCGCTTCGGCACGACGGGCCTGTTGCCGACGCTGATCAGCGACACGTACGACAAGATCCGCGTCGCCATGCACGCCGTGCAGAAAGCCGCTGCTGAGAATCCGAGCGTGCTCGGCATCCACATCGAAGGACCATTCCTGTCGCCGGAGAAGCGCGGCGTGCATGACGCGGCCATGTTCCGCAAGCCAGATGCGCGCGACTTGGAGCTGCTGACGTCATGGCCGGCTGGCACCGTGCTGGTGACGCTGGCGCCCGAGTGCGTGCCGGAAGGCTTCATCGCCGAGCTGGCGCGTTGCGGCGTGAAGGTCTCCCTCGGCCATTCGATGGCGACGTACGCCGAGACAAAGGCGGCGCTCGCCGACGGGCTGACCGGCTTCACGCACCTGTTCAACGCCATGCGCCCGCTCAGCAGCCGCGATCCGGGCCCCATCGCCGCCGCGCTGGAATCGCCGTGCGCCTACATCGGCATGATCGTCGACGGCGCGCACGTCTCACCGGAGATGTTGCGGCTCGCCCTGCGCGGCGAGGCGCGGCCGATGCTGGTGACCGACGCCATGCCGCCGGTTGGCGGGCGCAAGCAGAGCTTCACGCTCTATGGGGAGGAGATGACGGTGCGCGATGGACGCTGCACGCGCGCCGATGGCACGCTCGCCGGTGCGGCATTGGATATGGCGACGGCGGTGCGCAACACCATGCGCGACTTGGGCGTGCCGCTGACCAGCGCGCTGCGCTATGCCTCGACCGAGCCGGCCGAGTTCCTCGGTCTTGGCACCATCCTCGGGCGTCTGGCGCCGGCCTTCCGCGCCGACATGGTGGCATTCGATCCCGAGAGCATTGAAATACGCGACACCTGGGTCGCCGGCCAGGCCGCCGACAAGAAGTAGCGACTAGGCGCGGCGCGCGGTGCGCGACTTCGGCATGGCGAGCTCGATCCACACCGGCGCGTGATCGCTGGCACCTTTTCTGCCGCGCACCGCGCGGTCGACGCCGGCCGCAGCGAGCCGCGGGGCGAGCGCCTGACTGAGCAGCAGATGATCGATGCGCAGTCCAGCATCGCGTTCCCAGCGGTGGCGCAGGTAGTGCCAGAACGTGTAGATGCGCTGGTCGGGATGCATTTCGCGCAGGGCATCCGTCCAGCCCTGCTTGACGAGGCGCGCGTAGGCGGACCGGCTTTGCGGCTGAATGAGCGCGTCATCGTTCCATGATTTGGTCGGGTAGATGTCGATGTCGGTCGGGGCGACGTTGTAATCGCCGGCCAGAACGGCGGGGACGTCCTGGCGCAGCAGCGACCGTGCATGCGCGGCGAGGCGCTTGAGCCAGGCGAGCTTGTAGTCGAACTTCGGACCCGGCTGCGGGTTGCCGTTGGGCAGGTAGATGCAGCCGATGAGGATGCCGTTGACGGCAGCCTCGATGTAGCGCGCCTGCCCGTCGTCGGCATCGCCCGGCAGGGCGGTGCGCGTGACGACCGGCGCGGCGCCGCGGGCCAGGATGGCGACACCGTTCCACGTCCGTTGTCCACGCCACACGGAGGCGTAGCCTGCCTTTGTCAACGCCTCGGCCGGGAACGCGTCGTCCGTGCACTTCAGTTCCTGCAGGCAGACGACGTCCGGCTTGGCGGTCTTCAGCCATTGCAGGAGGTTGGGCAGACGGCGGTTGACGTTGTTGATGTTGAAGGTGGCGATCTTCATGCGGTCAGGCGGATCGCGCTCTTTGCCGCGCCGGAAGATCCTTCTCCCAGCCGAAGACGGAACGCCCGTCGAGGTCGGGCGAACGCGCCAGCTCGCCGGCGACGAAGGCTTCGAACGAGGGACCGGTTGCCGTGCGCTCGAGTTGGCGCGCCTGATCGTCGAGGCGTTTGAGCGTCTGCATTTCCTCGTCGCGCCCCAACTTGGCGCTCTGCACCGCCGCCTTCAGGACGCGAATGGTCTCGTCGTAGACCTTGATCGGCACCGGGTAGGGATGGCGATCCTTGCCGCCGTGCGCCAGCGAGAAGCGCGCCGGGTCCTGGAAGCGGTAAGGCGCGCCGCGCACCACCTCGGCCACCATGGCCAGCGACTGCACCGTGCGGGCGCCGACGCCGGGCGTCAGCAGCAGCTCGGGAAAGTCGACAGGCCCGCGCTCGGCGGCCACGGCGAGCGTGCCGTGCAGGCGGCGCGTGAACACGTCGGAAGCGCGCACGTCATGGTGAGCCGGCATGATGAGATACGGAAGCTCCGCCTGCGCCGGCAATTCCATGGGCGTGGCGTCGGCGGTCAGCGCGGCGTATTCGTCGACGATGCGGCCGGGCCCGAGCGTCGCCAACAGGTCGAGCTGCGCATTGCGCGAGGCGCCGGCGCGCTTGTCCGTCAGGTTGACGATATCGCCCTGCACCGGGCCGTCGATGGCGCTGTGCGGCGCGTCGACGAAATCCTGCACGTCGGCCGAATGCCAATGGTAGCGGCGCGCCTGGCCCGCATTGCCGTTCATACCTTGCTGCACGACGGTCCATTTGCCGTCATCGGTGACGAAGAAGCCGTGCAGATAAAGATCGAAGCCATCCTGCACCGCGGCGCTGTCGACCTTGGCGACAAGGCGGCTGGCGCGCGTCAACGCCGGCGCGTCGAGCCCCCGACGGTCGCCGAGCACACTCAGCTCATCGGGTGTCTTGCGCGAATGCCGGCCGCGGCCGCCGCACACGTGAATGCCGAGCTCGTCCTGCAGCGGCGCCAGCCCGCGCTTCAGGGCGCCAATGACGCTCGTCGTGATGCCGGACGAGTGCCAGTCCATGCCCATGACGGCGCCGAACGACTGAAACCAGAACGGATGTGACAGGCGGCGGAGGAACTCGTCGCGCCCGTAGTGGTGAACGATGGCCTGGCAGACGATGGCGCCAAGCGAAGCCATGCGCGAGGCGAGCCACGGGGGTACGCGCCCGCTGTGCAAGGGTAGGTCGGCGCTGCCGGTGCGACGGGCCATCGGGTCTCCAGATCGACTCGCGAAGTGTAGCAGACGGATGGCGTGCGGGACGCGGGCGCCATGGGCGTGCGTGGGAACCGGCAACGCGCACAGCGGGTTACAAGCAACTCAAATGTGCTCGCCCCGTCACCTCATTTGACACACGGCGAGGGTCGGCAACGGTCTATAAGCAAGGCCGACCCTTCGTAGCCCTATAAGGTGCATCATGGCGGCAGCTCCGCTGGTCGTATCGATCCCGCATTCGCTCGGAAGGGCGGAGGCATTGCGCCGCTTGAAATCCGGGCTGCAAGGCTTGCCTCAGGCGGGGCTGTTGACGCTCGACCAACAGGCGTGGACCGACAACCGCATGAGCTTTGCCGTGCGGGCGCTTGGCCAGTCGGTGCCTGGCTCTCTCGAGGTGTTGGACGATTCCGTGCGCCTCGAAGTCGTGCTGCCGGGGCTGTTGCTCAAGCTGTGGGAGCCGCTGAAGACGGTGCTGCTCGGCCGCGCCAAGCTGCTGCTCGAGAAGAAGTAGTTGGGAAGGCCGCACGGGCGCTAGTGGGGCATGCCTCCGCCGCCGCCATAGCCGCCACCCTTGCCACCGCTGTCACCGCCGCCACCGCCTGGGCGTCCGCCGAACCCGCCACCGCCACGGATGATGATATCCATGGCGCGCGCGCCTCCGCCGTAATCGTCGTCAGGTTCCTCATACTTCGGCGTGCGCTTGACGGTTTTGCGCGGCGGCGGATTGTAGTTGTCGTCGTCGTTCGAAGCCTGGCGCTTTTTCTTCTTCTTCGGCCTGTCTTCGTCAGCCTTCTGCGTTTTCGGCTTGGCCGCGTTGGCGCATGCCTTCGGCTCGGCATCGGGGAAAGAGGCATCGACAACGGCCGAGCGCGTCGTCGGTGGAACGGGTTCGATCTGCGGCGGCGTGTTGGCGACGAACGGGAAGGCGACGTCGAAGTCGGCGGCATCGCGGCCTGGCATGTCCTTCCAGTTGAGCGGCTTGCTGACCTCGCCGCCGCTGTCGACCTGGATGAGCTGCCCCGGGCGATCGAGCACGTGACAGACGTTCTTCGCCGAGGTGACCTCGACGCCGCCTTCGTGCAGCAGCAGCCAGGCGCTGTCGTCCGGGAGCACGAACACGTCGAAGATGGTGCCGCGAACGGTGATCGAGGCGTTAGGGGTGCGAATGAGATAGGTCGGCTTGGAGGCAACGCCGGTGATGAAGCGGAAAGCGCCCTTGGTCAGATCGAGGACGATCGATCCCGTCTTCTTGTCGCTGTCGTAGACGAACTTATCGAGCACCATGCGGGCGCCCGGCCCGAGGGCGAGCTTGGTATCGTCGTTGAGGCGGAATTCGCCGCGGCCGTCTTCGCTGACCTCGATGACCTCGTCCTGGCGCACGATGTCGCCGATGGTGAGCTCGCGCTCCTCTTTATCGAAATCGGCCTTGACGATGCTGACGATGGTGCGCGCGTCGCCGATCTCCGTGCCCGATTCCGCGGCAGCCGCCAGCGGCGCCAGCAGGGCGGCGGCGGCGGCGAGGACCCCGGCGGTTGCACGGAACAGTGCGAGCGGTGCGGGCAAGGCAGTCTCCCAACAATTCGTCACCAGCGTCCATGCTAGCGCACCTGGAGGGTACCTCCAACCGACGGCTGGCGACGATACTAAGGATCAATGGTGACGAGCTTATGGATTTGCTCGTTCAGGAAACCCGGCGCCGCTGGCTGGCGGACCCAGGAAGGACGGCGACATCGAACAATTCGGTCACGCCCCCTTATCGCGGAGCCGAGATTTATCGTCTGGCGCCTGGTAGGGCGCGTCTCAGCGACTTAATCACGGCAGCTTCAGGCGGCGCCGGCGTGAAGGTCCAGCATCGGCATGATGGCGTCGAAATCGACCTGCGGCAGCATCTCGAAGCCGGGCCGCGCGAACAGGTAGCCTTGCATCAGCGAGATGCCCAGGCGGTGCAACACATGCGCCTCCATCTCGTGCTCGATCCCTTCGGCGATGATGGCGACGCCGAGCAGCTTGCCGACCGCCGCCATGGCGCCGACGATGGTTTGCCGGGCGCGGTCCTTATCGATGCCGCGGATCAACGCCATGTCGAGCTTGACGATGTCAGGCTGGAAGTCGGCGAGCAGGTTGAGGTTGGCGTAGCCGGCGCCGAAGTCGTCGATCGCCGTCTTGAAGCCTTCCTGCCGGTAGGTGACGAAGATCCGCTTCAAGTATTCTGCGTCGTGGACGCGCTCGTCCTCGGTCGTCTCGAAGATGATGTTCTCGACCGGAAAACCGGTGCGTTGGGCGGCGTCGAGGGTCGTACGCAGACAGCGGCTCGGCTCGTAGACGGCGTTGGGCATGAAGTTGATCGACAACTTCTGCCGCATGCCGAGCGCCCACGCCATTTCGACGGCGAGCACGCGGCAGCGCTGGTCGAAGGCATAACGGTTGTCGTCGTTGACGCGGGCGAGGATCTCGGCAGCCGGCTCTCCGGCAGTGCCGCGTACCAGCGCCTCGTAGGCGAAGATCGTGCGCTCGTTGACATCGACGATCGGCTGGAAGGCCATGGAGATGTCGAAGTCGAGGTGCGAGGCCGTGCAGCCCTGGCAGCCTTGGTCTTCCGTGGAGGTCATGCGCGTCTCCGGGTTGCGCGGAGACTAAGGGCAAAACCTTACCGACCGGTGATCTGGCGTCGGATTATGAACACATGCCGCTGCAACTTCACTGCGCCGGACGCAGCAGGGCGCGGATCTCGATATCGACCGTATCGCCGACCAGAAACGCATAGGCCGTCATATTGAAGTCGTTGCGGTTGATGCGCGTCTTGGCGCGAAACTCGCGGGCGCCCCCGGTGCCCGGCGGCTGAAGCGTCGCGTGCAACACGATGGGTCGGGTCACGCCTTTGACGGTGAGATCGCCGACGATTTCGGCGGTGGTCGCCGTCTTCGGGCGCACGCTGCGGCTCTTGAAGAGCATCTGCGGATAGCGAGCGACGTCGAAGAAGTCGGTACCGCGCAGCTTGCCCTGGGCCAAGCTGTCGCCGGCGCGCAGGGTGCGGGTGTCGATGACCGCTTGCACCCTCGTATTCTGCTGTGCGGCGTCGTCGATCGAGGCCGTGCCGGAAACGCTGCTAAAGCGGCCGGTGCCGCTCGACAGCGTCAGGCTGTAGGAAAAAAGCACGTCCGAGTGCTTGGTGTCGATGGCATAGGGGTTGCTTTGGGCGTGGCCGGCGGCGGCCAGCATTGCGATGGCCAGCAGGCTGGTGGCGAAGCGGGCGAAAACGAGCATGGCGGTCCCCCTATTCGTGCCGGTTTAGCGCTGCGGCGGGCCCCTGGAGATGCTGTTCTCTAACATGGGCGTTGCCCGCGTGACACAGCAGCCGAATTAATGATAAGCGGGCTTTCCGCGGTCACGGACGTGCCCAATATTGCGGTCAACCATCGCGATTGATTTGCAGGAGGAGCGCCTATGCATTTTGCACCGATCCCCGCCGCCGCGCTGCTGGCTTTCTTCATGCTGGCGACGCCCGTGCTGGCGTTCGATGTGCAGAACGGTGGCGGCCAGGCCGGCGGCACGGCCAACCTCGCCCCTGAGGCATCCTCGGTTCCCGGCGTCAGCATCGACCAGGACCTGCGCGCCCAACTCGGCCTCGCTGACGATCGCAAGGACGCGGCGGCGGCGAAGTCGGGACTGCAGTTTGGTGGCGGCATGTTTTCGGGTGGCGCCGTTACCAACCCGAGCTCGTTGGGCTACGACGAGAGCCCATGGGTGGCCCCGCGGCAGAAGCCGGGCGCCAACTAACGTTCCAGCAAGCACCTAGCGTCGGGCCGCGGCCCGGTCGTATACCGCTCCGTCCCCACGACGGAGCGCGCGCACATGGCAGTCACCGAGGTTTGGAGCGCGGAGTATCGCTGGCGGCAGCTAGAGAACGCGGTGCTCAACCCGATCCGCGCCTTCCGGCCGCGCTACCTGCCGCTGCTGATGGTCTATTTCGCCTACGGTGCGCTGGGGCTTATCGCCGTCGCCGAAAGCTTCTGGATCAAGAAGGCGCTGACGCTCAGCCCCGCGCAGCTCGCCGAGCTCGCCGTCTGGACCACGCTGCCGTGGACGGTGAAGATGGTTTTCGGCGAGTTGGTCGACAGCGTGCCGATCCTCGGCTCTCAGCGGCGCGTCTACGTGTTCATCGGTGCCGGCTTCATTGCCGCGGGCTTGCTGCTGCTGGCCGGTGCGGCGGGTGGCTGGCTCACCTTCGCTAGCCCCGAGAACCTCTACCGCCTCGGGGCTTTCGTCACCGTGCTCGGCGTGGTGATCCAGGACGTCGTCGCCGATGCCATGAGCACCGAGGTCGTCGACCGCGAGAATCCTGACGGCACGCCGCGACCCAAGGACGAGGTCGATCGCGAGTTGGGCATGGTGCAGGTGCTCGGGCGCCTCTCATTGTCACTAGGCATATTCTGCGTTGCCGGCCTGGCGGGCTGGATAGCCAGCATCTATTCCTACGAGAGGGTGTTCCTCGCCGGGCTGATCATTCCACTCATTTCGGTGAGCGGCGCCCTGCTGATCAAGCTGCGCCCGGTGGAACGGCGCGGCATTGATTGGCGAATTCTTGGTGGCGGCATCGCCTTCGGCGCGTTCGTGTTGATGGTGGCCCTCACGGGCGTGCCGTACAACCAGGAGATCGTGTTTGTCGTGTCGATGGCCGTGGTCTGCGCCATGCTGTGGCGCATCATCGGCACGCTCGATTCTGAAACGCAGAAGACGATCTTCTATGCGGCGCTGATCATTTTCATTTACCGCGCCATGCCGCTCGTCGGGCAGGGCTACACGTGGTTCGCCATCGACGTGCTCGGTTTCGACGAGGCGTTCCAGGGGGTGCTGGCGCAGATTGGGGCGGCCCTGGCGCTGCTCGGCATGTGGGTCTTCTCGGATGCAATCACGCGCCGGCCCGTGGCGCAGGTGCTGCTGTGGCTGACGATCATCACGACCGTGCTGTCGCTGCCGGCATTCGGCCTAACGCTTGGCCTCGCCAACTGGACCGAGCAGGTGTTCGGCTTCGGCGCGCGCACCATTGCCATCATCGATGCGGCGACAACCTCACCGTTTGCGCAGCTCAGCATGATTCCGCTGCTGACACTGATCGCTATCTATGCGCCGCCCGGCCATCGCGCCACGTGGTTCGCCCTGATGGCCTCGCTGATGAATCTGGCGCTGGTCGCCGGATCGCTGCAGACCAAGTACTTGAACGAGATCTTTGTGGTCGGCCGCGGCGAGTACGAGAACCTGCCGTATATCGTCGGCGCTTGCCTCATTATCGGCTTTGTCGTGCCGCTGGCGGCGATCTTCGCCTTTGGACGGCGCCTGCGATAAGGGCGGGTTGACGCGCGTCAATGTCCTGGTGAGGGTTGGGGGCCGAAACTCCCCCGATCGCGGCCCGGCGCCGCCAAGCAACCGGAGAACTCCGTCCATGAAGCCGACGACGACGTGGATCCTCATCGCCGACGGCGCGCACGCGCGCCTGTTTGCCAATCACGGTCCGGGGAAGGGCATCGAGGCGGTTCAGGGCGGCGTCATCAACGGCGACCACCGGCCCGACCACGAGCTGGTACGTGACGGCCTCGGGCGGACGTTCGAATCTTCCGGATCGGCCGGCGAGATGCGCCATGCCATCGAGCCGCGCATCGATCCGCCTCGCGAGCTGAAGCGCGACTTTGCCAAGGAGCTGGCCGAGATGCTCGACAAGCGCCTTAGCGAAAAGGCGTACGACCGCCTCGTCATCGTCGCCCCCCCCAAGGCGCTGGGCGACCTGCGGGCGGCCCTGTCGGCGCGCGTCAAGCCGCTGATCTACGCCGAACTCGACAAGGATCTCGTCAAGACCCCGACGGCGGAGCTGCCGAGTCACCTCGGCGCAGTCATGGCGATCTAACCTGCGTCGTGCGCGAAGGCTGCCTATTCGGTCCGTCATCCCGGCGCAGGCCGGGATCCACGCCAGCTTCAGCAACCTCTTTTGGTGAGGATCGGCGATAGGGCTGCCACTCGCGGTAGTTTCACCTTCATCGCTTCGCTTGTGGAGACTTGAGTGGATCCCGGCCTGCGCCGGGATGACGGAATACACCTGTGTCGGGCGTGGCCTCACTAGGCGGAAGCCAGGGACCTGTGGCGGGGTGACACTTGAGCGGCGGCAACTTCGCCGCTAATGCTTGTGTCATGGCGTGGGGAGTTCAGCGTAAACATCGGCGTATTGCCGCGGCCTTGGCGCTGCTCGGCGTTGCGTTCTACGCGCTGCTTCTCCCCGGCCACCTCACCTCGCAGTTCAACGCCCAGCTCTTCAGGGCCGACGCCGGCATGTTCGCCGACGCGATGTGCCTTTCCGGCGACCAGGGCTCCAAGCCCATGCCGGCGACGAGCTGCCCGATCTGCAAGGGCCTCGCCGCCTTCCATCTGGCGATGAAGCCGCCGGAGCAAGTGTCGCTGCCGGAGATGCCGCATGCATCCGCCGTCATCGCCGCGTTGAAAGACGATGTCGCCAGGGCATCGGTCCCTCCGCCGCGCAGCCGCGGACCACCTCTCCACGCCTGAGCGTGCCAGACGCGCGTAGCGCGACCGCCTCGGTCCCGCACGCACGCTGCCGCTCGTAACGCTTACGTCGCCGCACGCGCGCCGCATGACGCGGACCGTGCAGGAAAGCGTTGTCGTGGAGTTTGCGTACATGTTTCCGAGTTTGTGGAGGCCGCTCGTCGGCGCGACGGCGGTATGTCTAACGGCATCATCGGGCGCGGTTGCCCAATCGAAGAGCGAGACGATGCCGCTGCCGCCGGTGGTCGTCGAGCAGAGCGCCGTGCCAGCGCCTGCGAAGAAGAAGACAGCCAAGGGGAAGAAGTCCTCGCAGCCGGCGGCGGTCGTTTCTGCGCAGCCGTCCCCCGATCAACCTGCCGGCCAGTCGCCAACGGCGGTCGCCGGGGCGCGGTCGGGGAGCCTCACGGTCCCCACCACGGCAGAGGCACGCGCTGAGCTCGATCTGACCCCGGGTGGGGTCGAGCTGGTCCCCGGTTCCGCGTACCAGGCCTCGACCCCGGCGGCGACGATCAAGGATGTGCTCGACTACGTGCCGGGTGTGTTCGTGCAGCCGAAATGGGGCGATGACTCGCGGCTGTCAATCCGCGGCTCCGGCCTGTCGCGCAATTTCCACGGCCGCGGCGTGCAGTTGCTGATGGACGGCATCATCCCGATTACGACGGCCGACGGGGCGAGCGACTTCCAGGAGATCGACCCGACCGCCTACCGCTACATCGAGGTCTACAAGGGCGCCAACGCACTTCGCTTCGGTGCCAACTCACTTGGCGGCGCCATCAACTTTGTCATGCCGACCGGTTATGACGCCGACGCTTTCGGCGCGCGCGTCGACGTCGGCAGCTTCGGCTTCCACAAGCTGGCGGCGAGTTCGGGCGGGGTCTCGGGCGCGGCCGACTACTTCATCGCCGGCACCTGGCAGGAGCAGGACGGCTTTCGCGACCACTCTGACGGCGAAAGCGTCCGCGGTGCATTCAACGTCGGTTATCGGCTGACGCCCGACTTGGAGACGCGCTTCTACGTGAACGCCAACCGCATTCGCCAGCGCATCCCCGGAGCGGTGACCAAGAACGAGGCGCTGTCGAACCCCGACGGCGCCTTCGCGCGGCCGGGCCTTGGCGGCAACGGATTTGGTAACGACAACGTCGATCGCGATTATCAGCGCAACCTCGACACGCTGCGGGTCGCCAACCGCACAACCATCAGGCTCGCGCCGGGAACGTTCGTGGAGACGGGTGGCTTCTACCTCGACCGCCATCTCGACCATCCCATCTTCAATGTCATCGACAACCAGCACGACGAACAGGGCGGCTATGCCCGCATCGTCGATGACGGCCTCCTCGGCGGTTTCCGCAACCGCTCCGTTGCCGGTGTCAGCATTCACAACGGCGACGTGCACGCACGCCAGTATCAGAACATTCTCGGCGGCAGGGGCGCGCTCGCCGCGAATTCGGACCAAATCTCGAAGAACACGGTGGTCTACGGCGAAAGCACGTTCTTCGTTGTCCGCGACGTGGCGCTCGTGGCCGGGGCCCAGTACGTGCAGGTCTCGCGCGAGGTAGAGGACAAATACCTGGCGAACGGCAACCAGTCGGGTGCGGCCGACTTCGATTTCTGGAGTCCGAAAGCCGGCGTTCTGTGGGACGTCACCAGGAACATGCAACTCTTCGCCAACGTATCGAGGAGCGGCGAAGCTCCGACGTTCAGCGAGATCACGCCAAGTCCCGTGGCGACGATCAGTCTCGAGGTGCAGACGGCGACGACCTACGAGATCGGCACGCGCGGCAGCGTTACCGGCCTCGCGTGGGATGCCTCGCTCTATCGTTCCAACATTGAGAACGAGTTCCAGTGTCTGGCGGTCGGCAATACTGGCACCTGCACGCAGGTCAACCTGGACGCGACCGCGCATCAGGGCGTCGAGGTTGGGGGCAGCGCGCGGCTGTGGGAGGGCCTGCTGGAGACGGCCGCACGGCGCGACGCGCTGTGGCTGAACGCCGCCTACACGTTCAGCGACTTTCGCTTTGATGACGATCCGGTGTTCGGAGACAACGAGCTGCCCGGCGCTCCGCGCCATTTCCTGAGAGCCGAGCTCCTCTACAAGCACCCTTCGGGCGTGTATTTCGGGCCGAATGTGGAATGGGTGCCGGAGGCCTTCTACGTCGATAGCGCCAACACGCTCGATACCGAAGCCTATGCCCTCTGGGGCGCCAAGCTCGGCTTCGATGACGGGGGACAGGTCACCGCCTATATCGAAGGGCGCAATCTGGCGGACGAGGCGTATATCTCAAGCGCCAGCATCGCCACCAAGGCTGACGCAACGAGCACGTTGTTCGAGCCGGGCAGCGAGCGCGCCGTCTATGCCGGCGTCCAGTACAAATGGTGATGGCAAGGTAGAAGCAGAAAGCATGTCTGGGAGACAAGGAATGATGGTTGCTCTTCGCGGTGTCGCCGGAGCATTGCTCGGCCTCCTGGCCGTGTGCTCGATGGCATCGGCGCACGTTGTGCTGGAGGCCAAGCAGGCGAAGGTGGGCTCTGGCTACAAAGCGGTGTTCGGTGTGCCGCACGGCTGCGAGGGTCAGCCGACGACCGAAGTCAGCATCGACATCCCGGAAGGTGTCATCGGGGTCAAGCCGATGCCGAAGGCAGGCTGGACCCTGGCGTTGCAGAAGGGTACCTATGCGCGCACCTACAAGTTCCGTCACGGCGAGACGAAGAGTGAGGGCGTCAAGCGCGTGACCTGGAGCGGCGGGTCGTTGCCCGACGAGTACTTCGACCAGTTCGTGCTGTCGACGTTCATCGCCGGCGAGCTGGAACCTGGTGCTACGATCTTTTTCCCGGTGACGCAGAAGTGCGCTACCGGCGAACAGAGCTGGAGCGAAATCCCAGCCGCCGGTCAGGATGCGCATAGCCTCAAGCATCCGGCGCCACAGTTGCTGCTCGCCGGCGGCGAAAAGATGCGCGATCATGCCAAGCCTGCGGCGACCGCCGGCGCCATTGAGATCGATGCCCCGTGGTCGCGTCCCGCGAGCGCCGGCGGCAACGGGGTCGGCTACCTGAAGATCACCAACAACGGTACCGATGCCGACGTGCTGCTCGGCGCCTCCTCGGACGTGGCCGGCCGCGTCGAGGTGCACGAGACGTCAATCGACGACAAGGGTGTTGCCGGCATGAGGAAGCTCGATGCGGTCGAGCTGAAATCGGGGCAGAGCATCGAACTCAAGCCGGCGGGCATGCACGTCATGTTCATCGGCCTGAAAGAGCCGTTGCAGGAGGGCGGCGTCGTCAAGGCGCAGCTCGATTTCAAGAAGGCCGGCAAGGTCGACGTCGAGTTCGCCGTGAAAGCGGCGGCTCCAGCCGCCGGCGGCGGCGGGCACGAACACATGCGCCACGATCACTGACGCATCACCTCTCCCGACCATGCGCAGCATGGCTTCACTATGACGGGAGAGGTGGAGTAGGCGGCAGTTCGCGCTCCACGTCACCTCTCCCAAAGGGAGAGGTCGGAAGCGAATGCAATGAGCTTCCGGGAGGGTTACGCCCTTGCAGAATAGGAACGAGACTTGAAAGGGATCAGCCCTTCACCCGGCTGTCGCGCTTCGCGCGTCCAACCGACCTCTCTCTCTGGGAGAGGTTAGGCCTTCGAGGCATCGCTCCTCATCTCTCCCCATGGGAGCGCTAGCGGCAGATGAGCAGCGGGACCGAGCTGTGGGCGAGCACACGTGTCGCTTGGCTGCCGAGGACGAATTTGGCGATACCGCGCCGCCCGTGCGAGG
>CAZOOS010000009.1:0-15717 GCA_964581475.1 uncultured Hyphomicrobium sp. | reverse complement strand
CGTGTCGCTTGGCTGCCGAGGACGAATTTGGCGATACCGCGCCGCCCGTGCGAGGCCATGACGATCAGATCGCAATTGCGCGCCTTGGCCTCCTCGACGATGCCCTCGGCGGCATACTGATCCTTCACGTGCACCGCATCGCAGGTGACGCCGAGGCGCACCGCCGCTTGCTGCACGACGTCGAGCACCTTCTCGGCATTGGCGGCGCTTGCCTTTTCGTATTCCTCGACCGGGAACGCCACGGCCCATTCGCCCGAGACGGCCGCCGTCCACGGCTCGGTCACGGTGACTGCCGTAACGGCCGAGCCGAGCGCCTTGGCCAGCGCCAACCCCTGCTCGACTGCCCGTTGAGCAAGATCGGACCCATCGGTCGCGATCAGAATATGCGCATACATAGCAACCTCCCGCAGCTTGGCGTCGGACATTTCTAGCGCAGAGACACTACGAACCCATTATACGCGCTGCGCCCTTGCCCAATCTGCCGAGACGCTTCACAACTTAGGGCCAATAAGATCCAACAACGATCATGAGCAGCATGCGAACGTTCGAGGTAATCAAGACGCCGCGCACTCGGCAGGGCGTTCCGCTGGGTCCAATGCTGAGGTTGCTTCTGGCCGCCGTTGCGTCAATTGCCGCCGTCGGCATGGCCGTGGCCGTCTCGAGCGAGGAGGTCGACACGGCGCTGATCGTCGCCATCGATGTTTCGAATTCGGTCGACGACACGCGTTACAAGCTGCAGATGGAGGGCATCGCTCAGGCGCTCGAAGACCCCGGGGTTATCGAGGCGATCGTCGGAGGCGCTAAGGGCGGCATCCTGTTCTCGCTCGTCACTTGGTCGGACCAGCCGACCCTGAACCTGCCGTGGACACACATCGCCAGCGAGGCTGATGCCAAGGCGGCGGCCAGAAAGGTGCGCGCACTGCCGCGCCAGGGTGGCGAGTTCACCTGTATGGCGCGCATGATGCGCGTCGTTTCGGACAAGATCGTGCCGCAGATCCCCTCGAAGGCCGCCAAGGTCGTGCTCGATGTGTCAGGCGATGGCCGCGACAACTGCAATAGTCAGGAGCCGATCGAGCAGGTGCGCGACGAGCTCGTCAAGTATGGTGTCACGGTGAACGGGTTGCCGATCTTGGCGGCCGAAGGCCCGGAAATGGTGACACCGGGAGCGGCGCCGTCGGCGCAGTCCTACCTGCCTGCCAAGCGGTCGGTCGATCTGCTGGAGCGGTGGTTCATCGACAACGTCAAGGGTGGGGCCGGCTCCTTCGTGTTACCCGCCAACGGCTATTCCGACTTCGGCCGCGCCATTCGGCAGAAGTTCGTGCTCGAGGTCAGCGACTACGGCAGCCGCGTCCGGCGCGCATTCGCCGCCGCGCGCCCCAACTTCTTCGCACCCTGATCCCAGGGGCGACAGCGGTGGCTCAGAGATCCTGATAGTCGGCCGCGGCGCAACGCCAGCTCTTGATCTGCCAGTCGGGGTGCTGCTCCGCCCACCTGGGCAGGTGCGGCTGGGCCCGGAACAGGCAGCCCTTGGCGTCGATGTGCGCCGCGAGCGGGACGCGATAGTCCTTGCACACGTTCGGGTTGCTGATCAGGCAGGCCGAGATGACGATAGCAATCATGTGCGCGCTCCATCGACCCGGTTTGGCTGGACTACCGGCGGTCCGGGACTGTCTTGGCGGGGACGTGAATGCCCGCCGCCCACAGCTGATACGAGCACCGAGCGCAGTTCGTTACAAGGTGACCCCGGCTGGCCCCGGAACGCTAGTCTCGCACCCTCGATCAAGACGTGAGAAGAATCTCGCCCTTGCCGATGGTTGCCAGGTCGCCGGCATACTTACGCACTGCGCCAGACAACGGGCGAGGGGCCTGGGCGCCGAGCGTGTCGCGCATGTAGCGCGACAGCACGCGCAGGATGACCAGGTCCTGCTTGCCTGTGTCGGCGAATGTCGAAAGCATCTGCTCGACCGAGGGGCCGATCAGGGTGCCGCGGCGCAGCAGCAGGCCAGGATCGGCGCCAAAGCCGAGCTCCGTCCAAATGGTGCCGCCGACCATGCGCGAGCCGGCGAAATTTCCGCACTTGCCGCGGATGAAAATGGTGCCACGGCGCATGCGATCGCCGGCGCGGTCGCCGGCATGCCCGTCGATGACGATGAGGCCGCCGGTCATCCCGAACTTGTCACCGGGGCTGAGACCGCCGACCTGGCCGGCCGCCGAGCCTTTGACGGCAATCTGACCGCCGCTCATGCCGGAGCCGAGCAGAGCGCCGGCGTCGCCTTTGATCTCCAGTCGGCCGCCGCGCATGTTGCGGCCCGCGGCAACGCCGACGTCACCGTCGACGATAATGGTGCCGTGGTCGAGATCGGCGCCGACGTGGTCGAGGCGCGTCGATCCGCTCTCGATCCGCACCGTATCGCCGGGGCGGCCGGAGACCGCAAACACGTCACCGACGGTAAGGGTGTCCCTCGTCGAGCCGACGTTGAACTTCAGGACCTCGGCGAGCGGCGTCGACGACAGCCGCTTGGGCGTCAGCTGCGAGAGGTCGAGCCGCTCCGCGGGCGCCGCGTTGAGGCGGAAAGTGAGACCGCTCATGGCAGCAGCTCCCGCAGCTTGTAGTGATGTTGACCGAGCTTGCCGCCGTAGTTGCCGGCGGTGATGCGCGTCACCCCCTTGGCGGCGCCATTGTCGATGAGCGATTTGAGGCCGGCGCGCATGGCGTCGGCGACGGACTTCGAGGTCAACCCATCGATGACGATCTCGAGCACGCTGACCGTGTCGGGGCCGAGTTCGGACTTCACGCGCCCGCGCAACGTCGGGCAGAAAGCGTCGTTGGTCGAGGCGATGGCGCCCTTGTACTTGGAGCCGACTTTGGAGCCGGAGCGCACGATGCCGCCGGGAAATGGCGTGATGACGTCCGGAACGTTGCCTATGGCGTCGACGGCGCCCTCTGCGGCCGCCAGAAGCCCGGCGCGGTCGTTGCCGAGAATGATCAAGTTGCCGCCGCCCACCGCATCGGTAACCAGGCCGGTCGTCTCCTCGATGACGAACTCGCCATCCATCACCGGCACGCGCCAATAACGCTTCTTGCCGAGCCGCTTGGCGGTCTGGAATCCGTCGCCGAAGAAGCGCGGACCTTGGCCGAGACCGATCTGCTTGTCGGACTCGACGCCGGCGTAGCAGGCCGAGCCGGGGCTCGTCAGCACGCACTGACCGACGCGCGTCTTGAGCTGCGGACCCACCGACTCGGGCGAGAAGCCGAACAGCAAGACCCGCACGCCGGGGCGGCCGTCTGGCGTCTCCTCTGGCTTCAACTCGCGGTCGATGCCGACCTCGGCGCCGGCGCCGATCACCGAGGTGCCGAAGCCGCTCATGGTCACGGCCGCTTGTCGCGCCCAACGCATGCTGTCGGCCGTGATGATGACGCCGGTAGCGCTCATGCCGAAGGCCTCGGCGAAGGTATCGTCGATGGAAATGCCGCCTGCCTTCATGACGTCGCCCTGGCCTTCGTCGGTTGCACGATGATCTCACCGCGGCCGCCGTCAGTAATTTCGTCGTCGCTCAGCGCGAAGTTCTCCATGCGCACCGTATGGTAGCGATCGAAGTAGTCCTTCAGCGGCTTCTCGATGGACCGGTTGTACTCGGGACGGGCAACGTGCGTGGCGCCGTTGACGACCTTGATCACCTTGCCGTCGCGCACGATGAGCTCGCCGTTCTTGAAGACGTATTCGGGCGTCGTGAACATCGTCTCGCGATTGCTGTCGTCCTTGTAGACGGTGATGTCGGCCTTGGCGCCGGGGCCGATGTGACCGATGTCCTTGAGGCCGAGGCTGCGGGCGGGGCCGGCGCGCGTCAGGATGGCGATCTCGTACAACGAGTACTCGCGGTCCAAACTCGGCAGCGTCGAATACTTCAATGCTTCCTGATTGACCCGGTGCAGCGTCTCGCGACGGAAGTCGCGGTCCATGAGCAGTCGAATGAGATGCGGGTAGGTGTAGAACGGCGCGCCGTTGGGATGGTCGGTGGTGAGGAAGATGCGCCAGGGGTCATCGCACAGCAGGAACGTCTCGAGGCCGATCGCCCACTGCAGTGCGTGCACGTAGCTCTTGTCGCGATAGCGGAACGGCACGACGCCGCAACCGGCGTCGCACTCGATGTCCATGACCACCCAACGCTTGGGGTCGGCGTTCTTGGAGCCGTTGTACTGGCGCATGCTGTCGCCGGAGGCGGTGCACGTCTGGCCGAACATGACCTGGCCGACGTCGATGGAGATGTTCGGATACTTCTTGAGGAGGTCGGCGATCTGCGCCGCGCCCGACGAGAAGTGCCGCTCGCCCTCGGTCGCGTAGCTATGGAACTGGATATGCGTCAAATGCAGCGGCAGGCCTTCGGTCGCGCGGATGGTGGCGAGCGTCGTCTCGACGTTGCCAGGGATGCCGAGGTTGCAGCCGTGCACGTGCAGCGGATGCGTAACGCCAAGCTCCAGAAGGCCGCGCGCCAGCGTGAGGATGATCTCGCGCGGGGTGATGCCGTAGTAGACGTGCTTCTCGTCGAGGTCGAGCTTGCGCTGGTTGAACTTGAAGGCGCTGATGCCGCCCGGGTTCACGACCTTCATGGCGATGGCCTGCGCGGCGTGCATCGTCCACGCCATGTAGTCCTTGATGAACTCGAAGTCGCGCTTTTCGGCCATGGCGCGCAATAGGAAATCGTCGCTGCCGAGCATGACGAACGCGCCCTTGTCGAGCAGCGGCGTGTCGGCCAATTCCATGTGCGCCTGGCGCGCATTGGCGGGCAGCATCGCCGGCTCGAAGCAGGCGGTGTAGCCCATCTCGGCGTAGCGGTAACCGGTGATCATGGTCGAGGGCAGCGCGTGACCGGTGCCGGCGCGCGTCAGTGCCGTGTGCGCGACCTCATCCTTCTCGTGATCTTCCGGCATCAGCGTGCGGGCGATCGTCACCTTGCCGCCGCCGATGTGCGTGTGCGGGTCGATAGCGCCGGCCATGACCACGCGGCCGCGCACGTCATACTCCTTGTCGACGCGCGCCTCCGGGGCAGCCGGAACGATGCGGCCGTCGACGACATAGATGTCGCGAACCTCGCCGTTGACGTTGTTAGCGGGGTCGTAGACCTTGCCGCCGGTCAGCTTGATCATCATCGCGCAGGGCTCACGTTCACAGGGCGGCTTCGATGGCGGCCAGGACCGCGGCGGCACTCGGCAGCTGCGAGCGGCCGAGGTTCTTCAAGGGCAGGGACACGACGTTGTCGCAGCGGACCATCTGGCCCGCGTGATCGATGCCCGGCGTGCCGACGGGTATATAGACGGTGGGCGGCTGCGCCATGCGCACGCCCGGTGTACCCAGAACAATGCTCGGCAACTTCGTCTGCGGCAGCCCGATGTCGGTGCCGATGGAGGCAACCCAGAGCAGCAGGTCGCCTTCACCCTCGGTCAGCATGCGGCTGACGTTGTAGCGATAGGAGTCGTATTCGGGCTTGCCGTTGGCGTAGCTGACGCGCAGCGGAAAGCCGGTCTGCCATGTGCAGGTCGAGGCAGCGCTGGGGGCGCCTTCGTTGCCGCCGAGCGAAAGTCCGGCAAAGCGCGTGTGCAGGTTGAGCTCGCGCACGACCTCGGTCATCAGGTGAACGGTGAGATCGGCTTGCGGCATACTCAATGCCGGTGGCGCCCACACCACCACGCCGTACTTCGCCTTTTTGCACTTTTCGGCGACGGCATCGATGGCAGCAAAAGGCACGCCGGCGATCTCGTGCACCGGTGCGCTGGCGCGGCTCTTGGCGCTGCTCGGCAACAGCGCCGCGAGAATGCCGCTGCGCTTTGGTGGGGGCGCTTCCTGTACCTCGGGGGCGGGAACGTGGAAGCCGCGCACGCGCGCCGAGATAGCGGCCAAGACGTCGGGGATGCGATCCTTGGCGACGGGGAGCGTGATCACCTCGTCGATGCGCGGGCCGACCGCGGCGGAGGTGTCGAGGCCCTCGCCGATGAAGACGACGGTACGCTTGCCGGCGAGGCTTTCGAACATCGTGTGCGGGTTGGTGACGACGCGGTCGAAGAAGCGGCCGTGCAGCTTGTGCACGTCGGTGCCGACGATGAGCAGTAGGTCGGCGCGATTGCGGACCTCGGTGAGCGTCGACATGATCCAGCCGCTCGTCTGCACGACGCGGAAGTTGCGATACTGACCCTCGCTGAGCGCATGATCGAGCACGCCGCAGGTGCGGTCGGCGATCGAAAGGACGGCGCGGGCACCGGCGACGTCGCTGGCCATGCCGCCGTAAAGTGGAAGCTTCGCCTTACGGATGAGACCCGCGGCCGCCTTCACCGCCGCCTCGAAGCTGACCTCGCTACCCTCAACGAGCGGCTTGGCCGGAGGGAGCGGGCGTTGGAACCCGGCAGTAGCACGCGGGCATCCGTTGCTGACCTTGAGGGTAGATCCGGTGCGGGTGACTTGCAGGTCGTCGCACAGCAGTCCGCAGAAGGGGCAGGTGACGTTGTCGTAGGTATGGGAAGCGCCTTGCTCGCCCGGGCGATCACCCTCAGCGTGTGCGGTCATGCGGTGCAGTCTCCTTCGCGCGGGCCGCAAGTAAGCACGGACGCCCTGGCAAAACAACAGCGGCGCGAATGTGGCGGTTTGCCGGGGCGGGCGCCGATTGCGAAGGCCTTTGGGCGCCACTATGGTCTCGCCCGAGGCGCGCCAAAAAAACCGATACCGGAGGAAGCCTAATGGTGAGAGCTGTTGCGCTGGGGCTGGCTGCGCTGGCCCTGTTCCCGACCCTTGCGTCCGCTCACGGTCCCTCGCGTCAGAAGGTGACGGAGACCGTCGAAATCAATGCGCCGGCCGACAAGGTCTGGACGGTGATCGGCAACTTCCAGGACATGAGCTGGCACCCGGCCGTCGCCAAGCTAGAGGGCTCCGGCGGCAACGACGCCAATGCAACCCGCACCCTGACGCTGACCTCGGGCGGCACGATCGAGGAGAAGCTCATCGCCAACGATGCGGCCAAGAAGACGCTCAAGTACGAGATCACCAAGGTCGACCCCAAGGTGCTGCCGGTGAACAACTATTCCTCGAGCCTCAGCGTCAAGGGCGAGGGCGACAAGTCGACGGTCGAGTGGAAAGGTGCCTTCTATCGTGGCTTCATGAACAACGATCCGCCGCCGGAGTTGAACGACGAGGCGGCGGTGAAGGCTGTGAAGGGAGTCTATCGCGGCGGCCTCGACGCTCTGAAAGCGAAAGTCGAAGCGGGGGGCTGATATCCGCCGCGCGATCCCGATGCGCTCGCTCATCACGCGGCCGATCATGTCATCGATAGCGGCGATGTTGGTCGGCATCGTCGCGTCCGCTGGACTGTCGGCGGATCCGGCAGCGGTGAGCGAGGCATTTGTAACCAACCAGAGTAGCGACTCGCTGTCGATCGTGTCGCTGGCCGACATGACCTCACTGGCGGAGATCCCCATCGGCGGCAAGCCGGCAGGGGTCGCCGTCGCGCCCGACGGCAGGCGCGCCTACATCACGTCACCCGATAGCAAAGAACTCGTCATCGTCGACGCGGCGGCGCGCCAGGTCGCCGGTAGGTTGAAGGTCGGCGAGGGTCCGCTGGGCATCGCCGCCCATCCGGCGAACGGCCGCGTCTACGTCGCCGACTGGTTCACGCACAAGATCTCCGTCATCGACCCGTCGGTACCGAAGGTGGTCGCCGAGATCGCCGTCGGCGAATCCCCCTCGGGTCTCGCGGTGACGCCCGACGGCAAGCTGTTGCTGAGCGCCGACCGGGACAGCGATGCGGTGTCGATCATCGACACATTGACGAACACGCGCATCGGTACGGTGCGGGTCGGCAAGCGGCCGTTCGGCATCACCATCGATGCCAAGGGCGAGCGCGCCTACACGGCCAACGTCGCCAGCGACGACGTGAGCGTCATCGACGTCGCCTGGGGCAAGCTGATCGGCAGCGTGCCGGTCGGCCATCGGCCCTATGCCGTGGCGCTCGCCGGCCAACATGCCTTCGTGACCAATCAGTATGCGAGCACGGTCAGCGTCATCGACGTCGCCAGTCTCAAAGTCGTGCAGACGATCGACGTCGGCGATCATCCGGAGGGGATCGAGGCCGACCCGAGCGGCGCCCACGTCTACGTTGCTTGCTGGTTCGACAATGTGCTGATGCGCATCGACACCGCCAAGATGGCGGTATCCGGCGAGGCTGCGGTCGGCGACGGGCCGCGCGCATTTGGCCGGTTTCTGCGTTGAATTGGCTTTCTGCCCACGGACGGGTTTTGCGCTGCAGCGTCCACGCCACCGTAAACCGCATGACCAATCGTTAAGGTGCCGCCTGTTTACGCGAGCGCGCTTCCAAGGGTAGAACGGGCGGCAACAAAGGCAACAACATTACCTTGCGTGGCAACCGTCACTGGGAAGGAAGCGTTATTATGCGGTTCTATGGTTTGAGTGGCGTTCTCGTCGCCGTCGCTCTTGTTCTGGGGTCTCATGCCGTGAGTGCAGCCGATGCGGCAAAGCCGGCCGAAGCGGCAACCGGGCAGCCGAAGGCGACCGACCTCATCTTCGAGCGTAAGCATCTGGCGAAGACGGAGTCCGGCAAACAGATCGACTACAAGTTCAATCGCGTTGCCAGCGATGAGAAGATCCTCGGCCAGAGTTTCAGCGACGACATCACGCTGAAGGTCACCGGCGAAAAGCCGGACGGCAACAAGGACCTGACCTTGCAGATCTATACGGGCGACCGTGCGCGCGATGAGCAGAAGCTGGAGAAGTTCAGCATCAATCCGGTCTTCGCGGTGTTCTTCTCGCAGGCCACCGCCACCTTCAATCAGCTCGCCGGCGGGCAGGTGAATTACCTGCAGCGCAGCTTTTCCGATGGCTGGCTGAAGGCCAAGGTCGAGCCGGTCAAGGTCGACTACAACGGCAAGAAGATCGACGCCTATCACATCTCGATGACGCCCTACGTCGGCGACAAGTTTGAATCCAAGATGCAGGGATGGGAAGGCGCCAAGTACGACGTCATCGTCAGCGAGCAGGTGCCGGGGGAGATCGTCGATATGCTGGCGACGTATCAGAACCGCTACCCGCCGGCGAAGCTGCGTCTCACCGAGCGCACGACGCTGGCCGGTGTCACAGGCTTGGAGGACCCCAAATGATGAAGCTATCGCTTGCGAGCATCCTGGCGGCCGCCACCTTGGCGGCGTCCGCGGTGACCGGCAATGCCGTGGAGTTGCCGCCCAACGACTATCCGACCAACGCCCGCGCCGACTATGTCTTCGCCTGCATGCAGACGAACGGCCAGAACCGCGTCTCTCTGGACAAGTGTTCTTGCTCGATCGATGCCATTGCGGCGCTGCTGCCGTACGCCGACTACGAGGCGGCCGAGACGATCATGTCGGTGCGCCAGAAGGGTGGCGAGAGCATTGCCATGTTCAACAGCTTCGCGCCGCTGCTGGAGAAGGTGAAGAACCTCAAGCGCGCGCAGGTCGAAGCGGAGCTTCGCTGCTTCTGAGCTAGCGGAGCTTCGTCTTCCCTCCGGGCTGCAAAGAGCAAATTGAAAGGGCGCCCTAGTGGGCGCCCTTTGTTTATTCCGGCAGTGACGCGTGTCGCCTAGGAGGCTTTGCCGGCGGACGTCGCCGTGAACACCTTGCCGTCGGTGTCTTTCGCCATAACTTCGATGATGTCGTCAGCGCCGGGAGCGAAGGTGAAGCGGAAGTGCGGGTTCTCCGAGATCGAGATGCCGCCTTCCATCTTGAAGATCAGCGCCCCGCCGCGCTTCACATCCATCTCCTGCACGAATTTGGCCGGCGTGTACTCGCGCGTCAGTTGATCCATCTGCATGCCGGTATAGTTCGGGTGGCGGATCATCACCTGCGCCTCACGCGTCGGCGGCGTGCGGTTCTTCATCTCGGGGTCGTCGAAGGTGCGCACCTGCATCTTGCCGAGATTGGCGAGCGCCTCGTCGGCGTCTTTCGAAGCTGCCGCCGAGCAGCCGCCGGAGGCTTTGACGAACTTCGTTGCCATGTGCAGCTTGCCGTCGGCCGTTTCGACCACGGCGCGGACGTTCGAATACATGTCGATGCGCACGCGCGTCGACAGCATGCGCTCGCCGTTGCCGGCGGCGTCGCCGAAGGTGAACTTGGCTGCAACCGGCGCCGGGTTTTTGTCGATCACCAGCGTCAGGCTCTTGACCTCGCCAGAGCTCGCCGGGATGCGCATGGTGAGCGGCACCGTGGCGGCATCCTCGGCGCGATACGGCGCCTCCAGGGTCACCGTGGCGTCCTCGACGATCTCGCGATTGTCGAACACGTCGCGGCGGATGTCATTCCAGGGATCGTCGGTGGCCGTGGCCGGGGTGACGAGACCCACAGCGAGAGCAGCCGCCACGACAAGGGAAAATCTTTGCGCGCGCAGTATCGTTTGCATTCTTGCTTCCTCCAGGAGTGCGGCTCGGCCTGCCTACTCCCATTCCAATTCGGCGAACGCCGCTGAAACGTTTCGCGCATGATACTCTTTGAAGAGTAGCCACGCATCTTTTTCGGACAGTCCGGCGGTCTGCGCCGCCTCGGCCAGCGTTTTCCCTTGCTTAATCATGGTGCGAACGTCGTCGGCGATTGTGTTGAGGTATCGCTGCTCGGCGGCGAGGGCCGCGGGCCACGGCAGCGACGCCGGTCCGTGCCCCGGCACGGCAACTTTGACGTCCGTGCGGGCCTCGAGGTTCTTGATAAGGGCGAGCCAGCCGCGGATCGAGCCGTCGAGTGCAGGCACATGCTTGGCGAATAGCAAATCACCGAGGAACATGGTGCCGGTCTTTTCGTCGAGCACCGTCACGTCGTTGTCGGTGTGGGCCGTGGGGTGCGCTTCGATCAGCAACTTGCGATCGCCGAGATTGACCTCGAGGCGGTCCTTGACGAGCTCGGTCGGCGGCACGATGCGCGTGCCGTCGAAGGCGGCGCCCAACAGCTCCTTGTTGATGGCGAGATAGCGCTCGGCGCGCGCCGCCAGCGCGCGCGGCAGCTTCGCATGGCCGACGAACGTCGGGGTCTCGCCTTGAAACGCCACATTGCCGAAGACGTGGTCGGGATGCATGTGGGTGTTGATCACGTATTTGATCGGCAGCTTCGTGTGCGCCCTCACGGCCGCCAAAAGCTGCGCACCGATCTGCGGGCTGCCTCCCGTATCGATAACGGCAACGCCATCGCGCCCGATGACGAATCCGGCGTTCGAGGTATCGCCGGAGTTGCGTGGCGTGAAAATCTCGTAGCGCCCTTGGTGGACGAAGACACCCGGGGCAACCTCACTGACGGGGAGGGGTGTTTGGGCCTGCGCGGGGAGCGTCGCGCCCGCCAAAACCAGCGCTAACAGTAACGCTGTAACATTCGGGAAAACTTCCCGGATTCGGCTTCCGAGAGGTGGACGCTGAGGCATGTTTTTTCCTCTTCCGGCGCGCACGTAGTATTCACACGACCGATCACGCGGATGAGACTGTCGCGTGATACCTCGTGGCCGTGTGTGACACGGCGGTCGCATCGACCGTCGTGTGCAGGATGGTGAGGCCCGGCGCTCCAATAGCGCGCACAGCATCCACTTATTCAGTGAATTCGGCCAATCTTCAGAAGGTTGTCGTGCGTCGCAGCATTCGATTGTGCAGCGCAACAAACCGCGATGGGACAAAGAGAGATTTACGTCAACCATCTTGTCCTATTCACGGACGCGTGAATTTTCGTTACTGGCTCGTCTTGCAGCCGGGAAAAAAAAGTGCGTAGATGTGCCGCGGTGTGACACGGCATCAGGGCTGACTGACATCTCGTCAGCATGGCTCGGTCGATCGTCCAGGGACCAAGAAGGGGCAAACCCCGATCCCACTACTTAGGGTGTGAGGCGCTGCTGTTCACCACCGCTTTGCAAGCGTGGCAAGAACCTTAAAATGGAGGAAGCGCAATGCGCAAAAGCGTATTCGCAGGTGCTTTGGTTGCGACGGCTGCCCTAGCGGCACCGGCGTTGGCCAATGATAGCGTCATTAAGTGTATCGCTGACGAGAATAACTGGTGCATGCAGCAGCATGACTATAACGCACATCGTTATTCTGCTCTCGACCAGATCAACACGAAGAACGTCGGCAGCATGAAGGTTGCTTGGACGTTCTCCACCGGCGTGCTGCGTGGTCACGAGGGTTCGCCCCTCGTCATCGGCAACACGATGTATCTCCACACTCCGTTCCCGAACATCGTGTACGCCCTCAATCTCGATGACGAGAACAAGATCATCTGGAAGTACGAGCCCAAGCAGGATCCGTCCGTGATCCCGGTTATGTGCTGCGACACCGTCAACCGCGGTCTGCAGTATGCCGATGGCAAGCTCTTCCTGCACCAGGCTGACACGACCCTCGTCGCTCTCGATGCCAAGACCGGCAAAGAGGTTTGGAAAGCCGTCAACGGCGATCCGAAGCGCGGTGAGACCGGCACGGGCGCTGCGCTCGTCGTCGGCGACGTCGTGATGATCGGTGTGTCGGGTGCCGAGTTCGGCGTCCGCTGCTTCTTCACCGGTTACGACATCAACAGCGGCAAGATGCTGTGGCGCGGTTACTCGATGGGTCCGGACAGCGACATCCTGTTCAACCCCGAGAAGACCATGTCTCTCGGCAAGCCGGTTGGTGCCGACAGCTCGCTCAAGACTTGGACTGGCGACCAGTGGAAGCTGGGCGGCGGCTCGATCTGGGGCTGGTACGCCTGGGATCCCAAGCTGAACCTCGTCTACTACGGCACGGGCAACCCGTCGACGTGGAACCCGGCTCAGCGCGCTGGACCCGATGGCAAGCAGATCGACCAGAAGTGGTCGATGTCCATCATCGCTCGTAACCCGCAGACCGGCGAGGCCGCCTGGGCATACCAGATGACCCCGTTCGACGAGTGGGACTATGACGGCGTCAACGAGATGATCCTCGTCGACGACATGGAAGTTAAGGGCAACAAGCACAACGTGCTCGTGCACTTCGACCGTAACGGCCTTGGCTATACGGTTGACCGCAAGACCGGCATCCCGCTGGTTGCCGAGAAGTATGACCCCGTCGTCAACTGGACGACTGGCGTCGATCTCGACCCCAAGAGCAAGAACTATGGCCGTCCGGCTGTCGTGGCTTCGAAGTCCACGTTCCTGAACGGCCAGGACGTCAACACTGTCGACGTCTGCCCGGCCGCTCTCGGAACCAAGGACCAGCAGCCCGCTGCTTACTCGCCTCTGACGAAGCTCTTCTACGTGCCGACGAACCACGTCTGCATGGACTATGAGCCCTTCAAGGTCGAGTACACTGCCGGCCAGCCGTACGTTGGCGCCACGCTGTCTATGTATCCGCCGAAGGGCGAGAGCCACATGGGCAACTTCATCGCGTGGGATGCCAGCACCGGCAAGATCGTCTGGTCGAACAAGGAGCAGTTCTCGGTTTGGTCGGGTGTTCTCACCACCGCTGGCGGCATCGCCTGCGTTGGCACCCTCGAGGGCTACTTCAAGTGCGTCGATCAGAAGGACGGCAAGGAGCTGTATAAGAACCGCACTCCTTCCGGCATCATCGGCAACGCCTTCACCTACGGTCACAAGGGCAAGCAGTACATCGGCATCTTCTCGGGTGTTGGTGGCTGGGCTGGCATCGGTCTCGCTGCTGGTCTGACGAACCCGACCGACGGTCTTGGCGCCGTTGGTGGCTATGCTGGCCTCAACAGCTACACCGCTCTCGGCGGCTCGCTGACGGTCTGGACGCTGCCATAAGGCGACGTTACGTCAATAAGGGCCGGCGCGGGGTTTCCCGCGCCGGTCTTCCTTGTGAATGGACTACCCCCGATCCGACTGGGCGATTGTGCATCGCAGTGTCTTCACGTTGCGCCGCAACATGCGGAACGGGATGACATTTTGCCCGTTGCACTCACTCTTCGAGCCGCCCAAATGGTCGGGTACAAAGGTCCTGCAGCAGCTGCAGTCATAAGCAATAGGGGAAACGCGTGAGAAGGATCAGTTTCGCAGTCGTCGCGGCCATTGCCCTCGGTGGCTTGTTCGGTTCGGCGATAGCGCAAGAAGTGGCGCCCGGGCTGCAAAAAGAAATCGACTTGGGCGACGGCTGCAAGTCGCAAGAAGGCGCCGAGTTCAAAGACGGCAAATGGGTTTTGCCGGACGGCACCCCGACCTTCCGCGTGTGCCACAAAGAGGGCGGCACATTTGTTGTCGATTGGGCGACCTATAACGGCTACCGGCGCTACCATGGCGAGTGCCATGTCTGCCATGGTCCCAACGCCCTCGGCTCAACCTACGCGCCGGCTCTGGCCGACTCCCTTAAGAAGATGCCCTACGGCGACTTTCTCGGCGTCGTAGCCAGCGGTCAGGTCCGCGATGCGGCCGGTACCAAGTTCGTGATGCCCGCCTTCGGCGACAACAAGAACGTGATGTGCTTCATCAACGACTTGTATGCTTACTTGAAGGCTCGCTCGAGCGGCGCCTTGCCCGCCGGGCAGCTCGGCGGTCGCAATCGCGACGAGAAGCCCGAGCAGGCGAAGGAAGAAGAGAAGGCCTGCCTTGGTAGCTAAATCACACAACGTCTTCGCTATGGTCGGGGCCGCCCTGGGCGGCCTCGGCCTTCTCTGCATGTTGGCCGGCGCGGCGTCCGCCGTCGAAGGCCACCGCTCCGATCTCGTCAACCGCAAGGTGCTGCGCGTTTGCGCCGATCCGGCCAACCTTCCTTTCTCGAACGAGAAGAAGGAAGGCTTCGAGAACAAGATCGCCGACATCATCGGCAATGAGCTCGGCGTGCCGGTGGAATACACTTGGTTCCCCCAGGCCACCGGCTTCACGCGCAACACGCTGCTCGCCAAGCGCTGCGATGTCATCATCGGCACCGGCCAGGGCGACGATCTCGTGCTCAACACGAATGCCCTCTACCGCTCGGCCTACGCGCTCATCTACAAGGCCGGCGGCGCGCTCGATGGCGTTGACAGCATTTTCGACGAGCGCCTCAAGGGCAAGAGGATTGGCGCCGTGCAGGGCACGCCGTCGGCCACGCTCATCGCCAAGGCCGGCTTGATGGACAAGGCGCGCCCGTATCGCCTGATGGTCGACCGCCGGTACGATGACCCCTCCGCCGACATGGTGAAGGACATCCGCTCCGGCGAGATCGATGCCGGCGTGATGTGGGGCCCGATCGCCGGCTACTACGCCTCGCGCAACGGCGATAAGCTGGCGGTGGTGCCGCTGGTGAAGGACGCCGGCAAGGCCGGCCGCGTCGACTTCCGCGTCACAATGGGCGTGCGCCAGGGCGACGACCTGTGGAAGCGGCAGCTCAACGATATCATCCGCAAACGCCAGGCGGACATCGACAAGGTTCTGCTTGAGTACGGCGTGCCGATGATCGATGAAGACAGCAAACTTATCACCACCCCGCGCAGCTAAAGCGCGTGTTCGCGCTCGAGTTCGCCCGGCGACCGCCACATCCGCTCTGCGGGGATGGACGTCTCGGCAAGCGTCTGTGCGCGCCGCCGGCATGCTGCTGGCCGCCGCCGCGATGGTTCTGATCGTTGCGCTGCCGGCACCCTCGGTACGGGCCGAGGGCCCCGGCGCGGCCGCAACGGATGCCAACCCCGGCGGGCACCCCGACGCCGCGCCGGCACCCGCTGCCGGCGCGCCGCCGTCCGGGCCCGTCGCCGAGCCATCGACCTACCGCATGGAGGACTTCCGC
>CAZOOS010000008.1:0-38311 GCA_964581475.1 uncultured Hyphomicrobium sp. | reverse complement strand
TGCGCCACTATCCGTTCTGCCGGCTGTCGGACACCGCCAATGTGCTGGTCATGCCCGCATTCCACGCCGCATCGATCTCGACGAACATGTTGAAGGAGCTGGGCGGTGCCACCGTGATTGGGCCCATTCTGGTCGGGTTGTCGCGACCTGTGCAGATCTGCGGCTTCGGCGCCAAGGACAGCGACATCGTCAATATGGCGGCGCTCGCCGCCTACGACGCGGGACGCTAGGGCGGCGCGATCAGTCGCTGGCGAGGATGAGATTGCGCACGATCGGGTAGATCTGCCCGTCCCATTTGCGGCCGCTGAAGACGCCGTAGTGGCCGACGCCCGCCTGCATGTGATGCCGCTTCATGTGCGGCCTCAGCCCCGTGCACAGATCGTGCGCCGCGGCCGTCTGGCCGAGCGCGCAAATGTCGTCGCGCTCGCCCTCCACCGTCAGCATGGCCGTCTTGCGGATGGCTTTCAGATCGACCGGCTGGCCCTTGAAGGTGAGCTCGCCCTTCGGCAGACGCGACTCCTGGAATACCCAGCTCACGGTCTCCAGGTAGAACTCGGCGGCCAGATCGAGCACCGCGAAATACTCGTCGTAGAACGCCTTGATGACCTGCGCTTTGTCGTGCTCGCCGTTGCGCAGGTGCTCGTAGAGCTCTTGGTGCGCATTGTAGTGGCGGTTGACGTTCATCGACACGAAAGCGGTGAGCTGCACGAAGCCAGGGTAGACCATGCGCCCCGCGCCGGGATACTTCCACGGCACGCGGGCGATGAGATTGCGCTCGAACCAGCTCATCGGCTTGCTGGTCGCCAGCTTGTTGACCTTGGTCGGGTTGACGCGCGTGTCGATGGGGCCCGCCATAAGCGTCATGCTGCCGGGCTGCGCCGGGTTGCCGTCGGCGGCCATCACGGCCACCGCGGCCAGCGCCTGGACGCAGGGCTGGCACACGGCGACAAGATGCGCGCCGGGGCCGAGCTTCTCCATGAACTTGATGAGGTAGTCGACGTAGTCGTCGAAGCCGAAGGCACCCGCTTCAAGCGGCACATCGCGCGCGTTGTGCCAGTCGGTGATGTAGACGTCGTGGTCGGGCAGCAGCGTGCGCACCGTGTTGCGCAGGAGCGTCGCGAAGTGGCCCGACAGCGGCGCCACGACGAGGACGCGCGGCTGCTCGATGTCAACGTCCTTTTTGAACCGGAGCAGCGTCCCAAAGGGCAGCGTCAGGACCGCCTCCTCGGAGACCTCGACCTCGCGGTTACCAACCGTGACTGCCGGGATGCCATATTCGGGCCGGGCGTGCGTCAGGCCGGCCCGGGCGATCAGCTCGTAGGCGGCGGAAAGGTTGCGGACGACGGGAATGTTGGTCTGAACGCCCCAGGAACCGAGCATTGCCAAGGATTGGCGAGCCAATGATTTGGCCGGCTCGATAAGGTCATTGTGGGCTTGATAGGCGAGATAGAGCATCTAGTCTCAATTTGCGGGACGCCCGCAGCGGCCGAAACTTTGCATCAGCCTATTGTGCGGCGCACAAACGCTAGTGCATCCTGCGTCGGTGAGCGAGCGTTTTTTTGCAACACCGCCGGCCTGGGCTCGGCGGGCCGGTGATTGAGGACATGCAGAATGGCAACAGCCGTACTTACCATTAGCAGCAAGAACTACTCGTCCTGGTCGCTGCGCGGATGGCTGCTCTGCAAGATGGCGGGGCTCGAGTTCCACGAGGAGGTCATGTCGTCCGACGACCCCTCGACGCGCGCCGAGCTTCTTCTGCTGTCGCCGTCGTTCCTGGTGCCGTGCCTCGTCCACGAGGGCGTCAAGGTGTGGGACACCCTCGCCATCGCCGAGTACTTGGCGGAGATCCGGCCCGAGGCGGGCATCCTGCCGAAGGATCTTGCGGCCAGGGCCCACTGCCGCGCCGTCGCGGGCGAAATGCACTCCGGGTTTCACAATCTGCGCTCGGCCCTGCCGATGAACCTCAAGGCCCATTTCCCGAGCTTTTCGGTATGGACCGGCGCCCAGGGCGACATCGAGCGCGTATGCGCTATCTGGCGCGAGTGTCTCGACACCTATGGCGGCCCATACCTGTTCGGCGGCCTCTCGCTCGCCGACGCCATGTACGCGCCCGTGTGCACCCGTTTCCTCACCTACGATGTGAAGCTCGACAGCGATTGCGCCGGTTACTGCGAGACAATTGCCAATTGGCCGGCCATGCAAGAATGGACCGAAGCCGCCAAGCTCGAGCCCGAGGAACTGGAAGAACTCGACGTAGAATTCTAGGCGCTTCACGCGAGAAGCAGCTCGCTTTAGCGAGCGCCAATACGCTCCGCCTGCGCCGCAATTTGCGCGCCCACTATCCGATGACGGACTGGTTCGTTTCGCCGCAGCGACGTGCGAAGTCGTTGCGCTGTCGCATACGTTAATTATGTATTAAAGCGAGCCTCAATTCGGCTCGACCGGGTCCTTAGGGTGCAAATGCAAGCGAACGAAACGCGATAAGTGCGGGCCGGTCCGCTGTCCGATGAATGAATCGGGTTGAAATTAACCTTTCTTTCTACTTAATTAAGGTCTCATTAAGCGTGGGGTCATCTGTGCTGTTTCGAACTACCAATAAGCGCGTGTCAAAACCAGTTTGCGTGGGTATTCCGCCGGAGCGGGAATTCCTCCGTACTCGGCTTGATGATTACCATATCCGCCGCAAAACCGAGCTTTGGCAGGGCCGGCATCCGCTGCAGGGCCTGTCGCCGCGCCCCGGCGACATCAAAGTCCGCAGCAACGACTACCTCTGTCTTGCCGGTCACCCGCACGTCATCGAAAGCGAGATCGCGGCGCTGAGGTCGGGCGGGCACGGCGATGCCGTCTCGCGCGTCTGGGTGCATCATGAGCGCGACGTCACGCGCGATTTCGAACAGCGCGTCGCTGCACTGATGCAGGCCGAGGACTGCGTCGTCTGCTCCTCGGGCTACACCGCCAATGTCGGGCTGATTCAATCGTTTGCGACGCGCGGCGCTCCCGTCTATCTCGACATGAAGGCGCACATATCGCTGCATGAAGGCGTGGTCAGCGCCGGGGCGAAGCCCGTGCTGTTCCGTCATAACGATGCGCAGTCGCTCGACCGTATGCTGGCGCAGCATGGCCCCGGCCTGGTTGCCGTCGACGCGCTCTACAGCACCGACGGCGACATCGCGCCGCTGAAGGAGCTCGTCGAGGTATGCGAGCGGCACGGCGCCGCGCTGATTGCCGATGAGACCCATTCATTCGGTACCCAAGGGCCGAACGGCGCCGGCTTGGTGGTCGCCGCCGGCCTTGCCGAACGCGTACACTTCCGCACCGTGGGGCTTTCAAAGGCCGTTGCCAGCCGCGGCGGTCTCGTCGTCTCGTCCCGCCGCAACATCGAGTACTTCCGCTACGAGGCGCTGCCGACCATCTTCAGCACCTCGGTCATGCAGCACGAGATCGCCGGCTTCGACGCCGTGCTCGACATTTTCGAAAAGGAAGACTGGCGGCGCGATAAGCTGCACGCCAATCACGCGTACCTCAAGCAGGGGCTGGACGCGCTCGGCTACAATATGTCGGCATCGAAGTCGCAAATCATCGGGCTGGAAGCGGGTGATATCGGCCAGACCACGACCCTCCGCGACGCTCTCGAGAAGCGCGGCGTGTTCGGGGCGATTTTCTTCCCGCCAGCGACGCCAGACAAGCGCTGCATCGTCCGCTTCACCGTCAACTGCGGGCTCAGCCGCCGCGAGCTCGACCGCATCATCCAAGTCTGCGACGAGATCCGCGACGAGGTGGGTATGGCCGAGTGGCGATCGACGAAGCGCCGGTTGGCCGGCGGTCCTGGTACGGTTCAAGCGGACAAGATGCGCAATAAAATGGGCTCGCGCCTAGGCCGCAGCCGCATTCTCAATAACTGGCTGCACCGGCGGAAGCTCAATGATGAAGGTGGTGCCGACGCCCACTTTCGACCGGCACGAGATCGTGCCGCCGGCACCTTCAACAATCATCCGGCAGAATGACAATCCAAGGCCGGTGCCGACGCCGGGGCGCTGCGCCGAGACGAACGGGATGAAGACATAGTTCAGGATCTCTGGCGGAATGCCCTCGCCAGTGTCGGTGACGATGATCGTGTTGGTGTCGCGTCCGCGCCGAAGCTCGATGGACAAATAATTGTCGTCTCCATCACGCGCCTCGATGGCCCGCAGACCGTTCTTCAATAGGTTGAAGAGGACGTGTGTCATGAGCAGGTCCGAGCCGCGGAACTGAAAATCCTCATCCAGCACCGTGCGCACGATGTCCCGCTGGCTCGGCTTGAAGCTGTAGCGCTCCAGGGCGAGTGACACGATCTTGCTCATGTTGTGCAGTTCGGCCGTCGGCGCGCTGCGATGATGTTGCGCGACATTGGTCAGCAGCAGATCGATCACCGAGTTTGCCGAAGTGATGTGCTGACGCACGCGCTTGTGCGAAGCCGTCAGCTTGGCGCGAATGGGCGAATCCGGCAGCCGGGCCAGCAGGCGCTCGCATCCATCCGCCTCGAAGCGGATACCGGTCAGGGGCGTCCGGCATTCATGCGCCACCTGGCTGGCAAGCGAAGCGGCGGCCTTTATCTTCTCGCGGGCGATGACGTTGTCGCCGTAGGCAAGGCCGAGAAACCCTGTTAGCGCAAAAATGAGTATCGGCAGCGTGGTCCAGTAACCCTCCGGGATCGGCGCGCCGCCCGTCATCAGCAGATAGGCGCCGATCGCTCCAAGCGAGCCGACGACCAGCACGACCATGGCGTTCACGAGATCGTACAGCAGCACCACGTAAATCAGCGCGGCGAGGGTCGACATCTGCCACGTCGCATTGCTGCCGTTGAGCAGCAGCATCAGCGTGAAGAAGAACGGCAGGCAGTAGAGAAACGTGAAGTACGAGAACGGCACGATGTAACGCCGCAACTCCGACGGCCACCAACGCGCGAGCGCCAAGGCAAGACAAAGCACGGTGCCAATACCGCGCAGCGTCAAGCTGTCGTAGGGCTGCGGCAGAATGTACGTCCACGCCAAATAGAAAATCGGGAAGCCGAAAACGCCGATTACGGCGGCCGCCCAGATCTTCCGTTGCGCGTGGGCGTGATACTCGACGTAGCGGCGCGCAAGCTCATTCACCCCGCGGATGACGATATGCGGGCGCGAGCCCGTGCCGCCCCCGGTCGGAATGATGTTAGCACGCGGCTTTAACGTCAATCGATCTGACAATTGAAACATTTAAACTTTTAACCGTCGTCGTACCGGATCCGATACGAAACCGTAGTACGAAAGGTCCTTACGGAAAGTGCATTCGGCCGGCGAGGGCTTAAGCGATCATGACGCCGTTCTACCACCCCACTTCGATCCTCGTTCTGGACGACGATCCGCTTTTTCTAGAAAGTCTGGATTTTCAGTTTAGCGAAGAAGTGTCGTGCCAGACCTTTACGCGGCCGGATGCGGCGCTGGAGCACCTGCGCGCGCAGGCGGGCCAGCATCCGAATTTCGCACGCTATTTCAGAGACGTTTCAGACATGGACCTGGGCTCGGAGGTGCGCTTCGGCGACCGGCTCCTGCGCCTGCAACTGTCCGAGCTGCGCTCCGTCATCGACGATCGCTCGCGTCAGCAGCGTGTCTCCGTCGCCATCGTCGACTACGACATGCCGAAAATGACGGGGGTCGAGTTCTGCCGCGCCATTCGCGATCTGCCGGTCAAGACCATCCTGCTGACCGGCAAGGCCGGCCTGGAGACGGCGATCTCTGCCTTCAATGAAGGTGTCATCGATTGCTTCCTGCAGAAGCAGGACCAGAGCGTCACGTATGCTTTGCGTCGCGAGATCAAGCGGCTACAGGACGAATATTTCGCCGACATCTCGACACCCATCAACAGCGCGCTGGCGCTGCAGAAGCCATCGTTCTTCACCGATCCGGGCTTCATCGAGCTGTTCAAGGAAGTCGCCGAGAAGAACGAAATCGTCGAGCACTACGTCTGCGCCGCGCCCCCCGGCATCATGATGCGCGACGCCGACGGCAACGAGTCGTTCCTGCTGATTTCCGACACCGACGGCGTTGAGCTCCAGTGCGAGGCGGCCGAGACGCGCAAGGCGCCTGCCGACATGGTGCAACTGCTGCGCACGCGCAAGGCGCACGCGTGGTTCCCAACGCAGGAAGGCATCTACCACCCGGACTACGAGGCGAACTGGGCGAAGTTCATCTGGCCCGCGCAGGTTCTCCCGGGATCCGGCACCTGGAGCTACAGCTACATCCGCCACGAACACCCGGCGAACGAGCCGCTCCGCAGTCAGCGGGCGTGACAGTTCCCGTTGGCGGCCGCGCCGACGCCGTGCCTGACGATTTCTGTTGATGTCCTGTGGGGCAGCGGTGCACTAAGTTGGACACACACCCAACAAAGTCCTGCCCGCGCTTAGACTGCCTTAGTGATTCGGGGCGGTGGGGCAGCAATGAATTCAACGGATGGTCGGTGGAGCAGCGCTTTCGGCGCTGGCTTGCTAGGTGCTATGTTGCTGGGACAACCGGCCTGGGCACTCGAGGGATACTTCCAACATGGCTACGGCGCTCGCCACAAGGCGCTCGCCGGTGCGGGCGTGGCCGACGGGCGTGACGCGACGATCGCCATCATCAACCCGGCTGGTCTCGTGCATGCTCAAAACGAGATCGACTCTGCCTTCGGACTGTTCAGCCCGACGCGCGAAATGGTTGGGTCTGGTGCTCCTGGGCTGACGCCGACCGGAAAATACGAGAGCAATACGCTCGAGTTCTTCATTCCCAATCTTTCGGCCGCCTACCGAGTATCCGGTAACCCGTTCGTCGATGTCGTTGGCGTCTCCGTGTGGGGCAACGGCGCTGGCACGAACTATCGCAATTTCGATCGCGGCGGCGGCTGCCTCAACGGTGGCTCGGGCATGTACTGCGGCGGCCCGGCAGGTGTCGACCTACAGCAAATGTTCCTGACGGTGTCGGTCGCCAAGCACATCACACCGGACCTATCGGTGGGCATCGGGCCAACACTGGCGCGCCAGCAGTTCCGCGCCAAGGGCCTGGAGCTGTTCGCACCGGTGTCGAACAGCATCGATCAGGAATGGGGCTACGGCGTCAGCGGCGGCATCGAATGGAGCATCGCGCGCCACCTGCGCTTCGGCGCCGCCATCGCCTCGCGCACCTACATGGGCGCGTTCGAGAAGTATGCGACCCTTCTCGCCGGTCACGGCGACTGCGACGTGCCGGCCTTCGGGCAGGCCGGCATAGCCTATGATGCACAGCCAAATCTCACCCTGATGCTCGACTATCAGCACATCGCGTATGGCTCGATACCGTGCGTGGCCAATCCGGCGAACAGCCCGGGGCCGTTCGGCGCCGCCAACGGACCCGCTTTCGGATGGCGGGACGTCAATGCCGTGAAGTTCGGCGTCGAGTGGCGCTATACGCCCGACCTCGCGTTGCGCGCCGGCTATGCCTACAACACGCCGCTATTCGGCTCGCGCGACGTGCAACTCGATATCCTCGCGCCGGCTGCCACGCAGCATCACGTGACAGCGGGCGGCGAATGGCGGATCGATCGGGACTGGGCCGTGGAACTGGCCGCCATGTATGCGCCAAAGGCCTCGGTCAGCGGCGTCGAGGTGATCGGCGGCCCCGGGCACACCGTCGAGGTTTCTACCGAGCAGTACGAGATCACCTTAGGCGTTAAATATTTTTACGATTCGCCTTGAGCTTTAGCCGTCAAGGGCACTCAACCCAAGGATGACGAAGTTTACGGATCGCTAAACTCTTCGGCGACTACCGGTAAACTTATTAGGGATGTAGCGACTAACCCTAGGCTAGAGTTGCCGCAATGCCTCGGCGACGCCAGGGAAAGACAGCACGTGAGTCAGGGTGCGCTCAAGCTTGCCCGCGCACAGGGTAGGCAGGAAGGACCACGCGGCGAGACGGCGCATGCGCCCTTCTCCAGCGGTGAAGTCGCGCACCTGCAAGATGCCCTGGAGCAGCAGCTCGGAGCCGTGCTCCAGCGAAACGAGACCCTGGAACGGCTCAATGCGTGTTTCGAGGCGGCCCTCAACCACATGGGGCGCGGCCTGTCGATGTTCGACAGCGAGCAGCACCTCGTCGTCTGCAACAAGGCGTACGCGGACATCTACGCCTTGCCCGCCGAATTGGCGCGGCCGGGAACGCCGTTCCTCGAAATTCTACGCTACCACATGACCCGCGCCAGCGGGGAGGAGGCCTCATGCGAAGGCGCCTCGGCATGGATCAAGGAGCATGTGGAACGGCTGCAGCAGTCGGGCCATCGGGAAGAGATCCAGAATCTCGCCGACGGCCGGGTTATCCGTGTGACCTACGAACCGCTCGCAGGCGGCGGTTGGGTCGACATGCAGGAAGACATCACGGCGCAGCGGCGGTCTGACGAGAAGATCGAATGGCTGGCGCGTCACGACACGCTAACGGAAATTCCCAACCGCTTCCATTTCCGTGAGCGCCTCGAGCACCAGTTCGAAATATATGACCCCCGCCAGGGCTTTGCGCTCTTATGGCTCGATCTCGACCACTTCAAGGAGATCAACGACCGGTATGGCCACCTTGTCGGCGATGGATTGTTGAAGAGCGTCGCCAGCCGGCTGAAGAGCACCCTGCGTGCGGGCGACGTGGTCGGCCGCCTCGGCGGTGACGAGTTCGCTATCCTGCAGGTGGGCGTGGATCGCGAGGACCTCGCCGACAATCTCGCCCACCGCATACTGCAAAACATCCGTCGCCCGCACGACGTCCTCGGCCATTGCCTGAACACCGAAGCAAGCATCGGCGTTGCCCTGGCGCCCCATCACGGCCAAACCCCCGAGCAGCTCTTCGCTTGTGCAGACATGGCGCTCTACAGGGCCAAATCCATGGGCCGTGGCGTGCACGCCGTCTACGCTCCGGGGTCCGTCGACGCGCCCCCGGCAGCCAATCCATTGCGCGCCGAGCTGCAAGAGGCGGTGGATCGCAGCCAGCTGGTGCTGCACTACCAGCCGATCGTCGATCTGCGCGAAGGCAGAGTATCGAGCTTTGAAGCCCTGATGCGCTGGAAGCACCCCAGTCGCGGCATGATCGCACCTTCCGAGTTCATACCCATCGCCGAGGAAACGCGGCTCATCGTGCGCATGGGCAGCTGGGCATTGAAGCAAGCCTGCACCGACGCCATGGAATGGCCTGACGACACGAAGGTGGCCGTCAATCTTTCCGCCGTGCAGATCGAGTGCTGCGACATGTACGAGATTGTCACCGCGGCCCTCACTGAAACCGGGCTCCCGCCGCAGCGTCTGCAGTTGGAGATCACCGAGACCGTGCTGATGCGCGACCAGGCGCGCACGCAGGAAGTGCTGCGCAAGCTGCACGATCTCGGCGTCCTGATCACCCTCGACGACTTTGGAACCTGCTTTGCGACGCTGAACTACCTGCGCAGCTTCCCGTTCAAGAAGATCAAAATCGACCGCAGTTTCGTGCGCGACATTCCCGAGCATCACGACTGCGTCGCCATCGTCAAATCGGTTGCCGATCTCGCGCGTGAGCTCAACATGCGCTCGGTCGCGGAGGGCGTGGAGACTTCGGCGAGCCTCATGGCCGTGCGGGGCGCCGGATACGACGAAGCCCAGGGCTTCTATTTCAGCCCCCCTGTGCGTGCCAGCGGCGTCAAGCGTGCGGTGAGACAGTGCGCCCTGCGGCTCGCGGCGCTCGATTCCGTGAGCGTCGGCGACAAGTCAGCCAAAAAGCGCGTCTAAGCCGCGTCAAGCGTCGACGGCGACCCGGCTTTTCACCTCGTTCGGCATGCCGAAGTGCTCGAAGTAGCGCGGGTCGATCTTCTCGACAGGCATAATAATGAGCACATCGGTAGTGCCGAACTGCCTATCGATGACGGCACCGTCGCCGACAAACGCTCCGAGGCGCAGATAGCCCTTGATGAGCGGAGGCAGCGCCTTCAGCGCCGCTTTGACGTCCACCTTCTCTTTGGGCAGAAGGTCCATCCCGACATACAGCCGCTCGTGCGCGCGGCAGCGCCACTCGGTTGGCGCCAGCGCGTTGTGATGCAGGAAGCTCAGCGCCATGGCGTGCCGGTGGGGATCGGTGCCGGGCAGACTGGCACAACCGATCATCACGTCGACCTTGCGCTCACGCACGTATGTCCACAGACCGTGCCAGAGCAGCTCGACGGTGCGCTTGTTGCGATAGGGCTCGAGCACGCAGGAGCGCCCAAGCTCCATGAAGCGATGGTGCGGCTTGCGCGCAATGAGCGGCGCGATGTCGTATTCGCTCTGCGTGTAGAAACCGAGGGTGCGCTCGGCGACTTCCTGGCGCAGCACGCGGTAGGTGCCGACCACCTTGTTGCGGCGCAGACCACCCCACGGCTCGTTGGCCGAGGACTGCCCCTCATCTATGACGAGCAGGTGATCGCAGACGGCGTCATAAGGATCCTCATCGCGGCGACGCATCTCGGCACGCAGCGTGGGGACGGCCGACATCTCCTCGTAGAATACTTTGTAGCGCAACCGCTGCGCGAGCTTGATGTCGCGCCACCGCCGTGTGAGACGCACCTCGAGACTGCCGATCTTGCCGTACACTTTGTCGGGCTTGCGCAAAGCGAAGGTAGCGTCGCCCGCGTCGCTCAAGGCGCGCAGGGCAAGCAACCCGCCGGGGACCGCATGCCACTTGGGGCTATTCGCCAGCCGGGTGGCCATCCGCCGTGCGGTATATCTCATTGCTCCGTCTCTCCCCTTGCGGCACGCGGCCATCTTACGATGCGCGTCGCATCCAATGAAGCAGCCCCTCGCACCCGTCGGCGCCGTCTCTGCTTAGGCCGTTTCCCCAACAACCGCGGGTGGATAGCACGATTCCATGACAGACTTTTTACCCGCGGCCAATGGGCAGTCTGGGGATTACGCTCAGCAAATCTGTACGAAATTGCGCGCGCTCAATGGCCGCCCTCAGGCGGCCGCGTCCGTATTCCCGCCTTGATCGCCGAACCAGCGGTGGAGAACCGCTTCGAGGCCGGACTTGTCGAACGGCTTGGCGAGGTAATCGTCCATGCCGGCTTCGAGATAGCGCTGTTTGTCCTCGGCAAAGGCGTTTGCCGTCAGTGCGACGATCGGCGGCGCTCCGGCGCGCAGGGGGACGCCCGCATAGAGCTGCTTGATGGCGCGGGCCGCCTCCAGGCCGTCGAGCTGGGGCATGAAAATGTCCATCAGGATGAGATCGATGCCGGGTTTCTCGCCGCGCAGGATCTCCCCCACGACAGCAACGGCTTCCACACCATTCCTGACGGCCACGTAGTCGCAGCCGCACTTTTCGAGGACGCGTTTGGCCAGAAGCGCATTGATTTCGTTATCCTCGGCGAGCAGGACGCGGCGCGCGGACACCCAGCCCGCTTGCGGCGAAGCGGGCACGGCAGGCTCGGCGCGGGCGGCGGCGGCCGTCGTCTCGGGCCGGCAAAGACCGAGATGCAGCATCATCGATGCGGGACGCACCGGGCGCACCAGATAGGCATCGAAACCGGCGGCGCGGAACTCCGCTAAGCTTGCCCGCGCCAAGACATTGACGAGGACGATCCCGCGCACTTTCACATTGCGATTGAGCTGCCGCGCCGTGGCAAGTAGCCCACCCGCAGCGCCGGGACCTAGCGCCCCGTCGATGACGAGACGGTCGAATGGCCTGCCTTCGCCGAGCGCCGCCTCGAGCACGTCTGCCGCCTTGGCGAATTCGACCTCCGCCGCAGCGACCCCGGCCGACGCCAGCGCGTAGCCCAAGGCGCGGCGCTCCAGCGGGCGATCGAAGGCCAGGAGCACACGCACACCTTGGCCGATCTGGTCATGGCCGGCATCGTGCGCGGCTATTTCGACGGGCTGCAGCGCCAGCAAGGCCTTGAATGTGGAGCCCTTGCCCAAAGTACTGGCGACGCGAATGCCGCCACGCATCGCGCGCGCGAGCTGCATGGAAATCACCAGCCCCAGGCCGGTGCCACCGTCTTGCCGCCGGACGGCGGCATCTGCTTGCTCGAACTCCATGAAGAGCCGGCGCATGTCGTCGGGCGACAGGCCGATTCCGGTATCTTCGACAGTGATCTCGATGCCGGTGCAGCCCGGTTCGTCGCAGAGCTCCGCAGCGGGACAGACCTCGACGCTGACGCCGCCAGCGTCGGTGAACTTCACGGCGTTGGACAACAGATTGAGCAGTATCTGGCGCACACGCGCCTCATCGCCGAGGACCAGCCGCGGCAGTTGCGGACTAACCGACCACGCCATCTCGAGCCCCTTCGCGTGGGCGCGCGGAGCAAGCAACTCGACGGCGCCTTGCACGCAAGCCTCGAGCGCGAATGGCTCCTCGGTCAGTTCCAGCTTTCCGGCTTCGATCTTGGAAAAATCCAAAATCTCGTCGATGAGGGCGAGCAGAGCGCGCGCCGATTGATCTATGGCTTGCGCGTACGTCTGTTGCTCCGGTGTCTGCGGCGTCTCGAGCAGCAGGCTCGCCATGCCGAGGATGCCGTTCATCGGGGTGCGAATCTCGTGGCTCATGGCAGCGAGGAAGCGGCCCTTGGCTCGGTTGGCCGATTCGGCTTGGTCGCGCGCCTCCGCGAGCTGCATGTCCGCACGCCGCTGCTCGGTCACATCGCGGCCCACGCTCTGCACCTCGAGGCCCCCACCATGGGGCGCCGCGACGAGCTGCTCCTCCCATTCGATCCAGCGAGGGCCCATGGCAGTCACGGCGTGTTGGACGAGACGCTGGTGGCGGACGCCGGCGGCCACGGCTAGCGGCTCGCCATCGGCGGGCTCGCACAGGTCCAGCTCGAACGGCCTGCCGAGGACTTCATCGGCCTTCGCCGCGAACATATCGAGGAAGGCTTTGTTGGCGAAAGTCAGATTGCGCGCCGCGTCGCGCCGAACGATGGCACTGCCTTGGCTATCGAGCAGGGCACGATAGCGCGCCTCGTTCTCGCTTAGCTGCCACCGAACATCCTGCAACTGCTCGAGGTCGGATCCCCTATGCGCCTCGCGATTACCCGTGGCAGACGCGGACCGCGCGATGCGCGCGAGTGCGTGGTGCAGGGAGGCGATGCCGAACGCGACGGCGAGGGCGGCGAAGACCTGCCACGCGGCAAGCGGACGCGGCAGCAGCACGAGCGCAACGACTAAGCTCGCCAATCCAGCCACGAGGAGCAGCATGGACAGCGACGCGGGAGCCGATGCGTACGCACCCGCCGCCCGCAGGAAGCGCGGCGCGGCCGAATAGAAGCTTCTGTTGCCCACGCCCACCGCACTCGTTACGCGACACTACAAACGTGCGGCCAAGCAAACATACGAGCGTTTCGAAAAGTTGAAGCTAGTTGGTTAACGCTAACCACGCCGCGCTAGGATCGGCGCGGACCCTCGTCGAGACGGCGCGCGTCTTCCAGCCGCATGCGGGGGATGCCGTCGGTGATCGGGAAGGCGAGGCCGGCCGCGCGGCTGATCAACTCATTTGCCGACGCGTCGTATTCGAGCGTCGTTTTGGTTAGCGGGCAAACGAGCACCTCGAGCAGCTTGGGGTCGACCTTTTGCTCCGGCGAACTGCTCATGTTCCCTCCCTCGCCTATTGCAGCGTCGTGCCGCTGCTGCCGCTCGAAGCAAGCTCCATCTCGGCGAGGGCCACGAGCACATCGGCGCGGCATTTCAAATCTGCGGCTTCGAGGAGCGCCTGCTTCTCCTCCGGTCCGTACGGACACATCACGCACAAGGCGTTGATCAGAAACTCGCTGGACGCGCGCTGGATGGCGGCCCAATCGGCCTCCAGCTTGTTGGCGTCGAGATAGGAACGCAACACCCGCAACAGATTGGTGCGGTCGACCTGCTCCTCGCCTAACCCCTCATTCAGATCCGCGGCATAGCGATCATAGCTGACGCTCATCACCCTGTAGGGAAGGCCGGTTCTCGCTTCGTCGAGAACGTCATAGCGCATGACGCCGGTGAGGGTGATCATGCGCCGCGCGTGATCGACCTCCTGATAGCTGGTGACGCGACCGACACAGCCGACGTTGCGCAACCCAACGGGACCGCGCGGGCTTTCCTCATCCTCACCGGCGTCGCCGGTCGCCGGCTGGATGATTCCTATCAGGCGATCGCCCGACATCACCGCATCCAGCATCTCGAGGTAGCGCGGCTCGAACACGTTGAGCGGCAACGTCGCGCGCGGCAGCAGGATGGCGCCGCGGAGCGGGAACACGGGAATGCGTGGCGGGAGGTCTGCCGGACGCCGGTAGCGATCGGTCGGTGACACTGGCCTTAAATCCTTCCGCCTCGGATGAGCGCCTAAAAGCTACGAGAAAAGCAAGGATGAGAGTCGACGACGGCCTTCGACCGCGGCGGGGTCTTTGAAGCCCCACGCCTCGAAGAGCTGCACGAGCTGTTTGCGCGCCGCCTGCTCGTTCCAGTTGCGGTCGCGGCGCACCAACTCCAGCAAATGCTCGACGGCTTCCATCTTCCGCCCGCGCGCCGCCAGGGCTACCGCAAGATCGAAGCGCGTCTGTTGATCGGCGGGGTTCGAAGCCAGCTTCTGCTCCAGCTCGCCCTGCTGATCCGCCTTCGGGGCTTTGCGCGCCAGTTCCAAGGCGGCTCGCACCTGCTCTACAGCGGCGACCTTCTTCTCCTCCGGCGGCACCAGCGCGATCATTTGCTCGGCGCGGTCGATGTCGCCGGTCTGCAAATAGCAGCGGGCGAGGCCGGCCAGCGCGACCGGGTTCTGTTTGTGCTCCTGCAGCACGGCCGCGAAAATCTCCGCCGCAGCCTGCACGTCGCCTTCCTCCAGGGCCTGCTCGGCGGTTGCCAAAACGGTGGCGACATCCGCCTCGGCGTCCTCGCCGACGAGCCGGTCGACGAACGCGCGCACGGCGCTCTCCGGCTGCGCGCCCATGAAGCCATCGAGCGGACGGCCATCGCGGAATGCATACACCGTCGGCAGCGACTGCACACGCAGTTGCCCGGCGATACCGGGGTGCTCGTCGACATTGATCTTCACCAGCCGGACTTTGCCACCGTAGCTCTGGACGACCTTTTCCAGCATCGGCGTCAACTGCTTGCATGGCCCGCACCAGGACGCCCAGAAGTCGACGATGACCGGCACGTCGCGCGAGGCTTCGATGACGTCCTTGGCAAAGCTCGCCGTCGTCGCATCCTTGATGATGCCGGCAGGGCCCGCACCGGCAGGCGACGCCTTCAACCCAAATTCCATATTCATCTCCTAGGCGAGTACGAGCTTACTGTCGGCGGCCACCCAATAGCAAAAACACAATTCGACCGCCTTATTCCGCGCGGTTGTGTGGATGCTTCCGGCCAGCAGATCGTGACGACCAGCGTGGACTGCAAGCTGTGGCGACAGCGGTGTTTTTGCGCAGCCTGGGCACTTTACATCCGGACCCCGGAGCTGCCGAGCGGGGCGATCTTCGGTTCATGGCCGCAGGCTCGAATGAACCGCAAAAGATCATCCCGCGCAATGCTCGTCGTCGCCGTGTTTTCCAGCGGATGGCAGTTGATCGTGTCATGTTTCATCAGCTCGGCATCGACGACGAGATGCACGCGCTGGCCCGGATCGTTGATCACGGCAAATGCGGTGACGGATCCCGGGGACACACCGAGCGCGGCAAGAAGCAGATCCGGCTTGCCGAAGCTGAAGCGTCCGGCGCGCAACGTCCTCGCCAATGCCTTGAGGTCGATGCGCGTCGTCGCCATGGCGACGACCAGAAACAACAAACCATTGTCGTCCTTGAGGAAGAGATTTTTCGTATGCGCCCCCGGGATCTCGCGCTCGATCTGGCTGCTTTCCGCCACGGTGAACAGGGGCGGGTGCTCGACCGTGCGCGTTTCAATGCCCAGTTCCGACAGGCGGGCGAACAGGTCTTGGCGCGATGCGGGCATTTTGGGCGATTTGGCGTAAAGGGCTCCTTACTTAGTCGGCGCTACCCATTCCGCCAATCGCTTTCGCCATCAATTTCCTCTCTTTGTCGCGTATAGGCCCGCTTGATGACGGTACGGCGGGGCAGTAGCATCGGCGCGCCATGACAGTAGGAGATCAGATGCCCGCCACCGCCATTGTGCGCCTCGCGACTGCCGCCTTGGCGGTTCTCGTCACGACCCTCATTGCGGGACAGGCGCATGCCCAGGACCGCTGGGCAGCAATCGCACCCAATCTGGAAAATTCTTCCGCCGTCGTTTGGGCGACGAGCAAGGACCAGGCGAAGAAGCTTGCCGTCCTCGCCTGCAAGCAGGTGTCGTCCACGTGTGCCGAAACTCCGGCCAGCACGAACGGCATGGACCACGTCTTCGCCGTCATGTGCTGCAGCGACCCCAAGTCCGGCTGTGCCGCGGCCGTCGGCGCCAGCCGTGAGGTCGCCCTCAAAGAGGTCAAGAAGCTGTTCTCGGACGGTGGCTTTTCCCAATGTAGCCTGAAGAGCTACTTCAAGGCCGGAACCGGCGAGAAGGGCTAGCTCGCCCGCTGGACGGGCAAATCGGCGCCGTGGAATCCACCGTCTTGCCAAGGCGGTGCAGTTGCGCCATAAGGCTGCTCCGCCGCGCTCTGCGCGGCGCCGTTACCCCAATGGATGCGGGCGTAGCTCAGGGGTAGAGCATCACGTTGCCAACGTGAGGGTCGACGGTTCAAATCCGTTCGCCCGCTCCAATTTCTCAAATGAGATGTCATTCGACGGCCGCGGGGCTCGTCGGCCTGGCGTGCCGCTTGGGCTCAGCGGGCGAGCTGCATTTCCGTTTGGGCGGCGAGGATCAAAGCGGGCGGACTGCTTTGGTGAGCCCTGGTTCGTCTCACGTGACCTTCGCCTTGTCTTTTTTGCGCGTGACCTTCGCCGCCGTGGCCGGTTTAGCATTCCAAACCGTCTGCCACTCGGCGAATTCCGATGGCCGCACCTGATAGCGGGCGAAACTTCCCTCGTGCAACGCGAGCAGCTCCGTCTCGACAGCCTCGGTGAAGCGACCGCGCTCGGGCTGGTCAATATTCCCGTCGACCCAAGTGGCGATGAACTTCGCGGCTTCCTTCTTACCCATGGGTGCCTTGATCACTTCGGCCACGACAGATTTGATCGCTAGCCGATGACGCAACCGGAAGGGATCGGGCTCACCGAGCGTCTGACGCACGGCCGCGTAACGGCGCGCCGACCGCTCGTAGGCCCACAGAAACACGTCCTTGAGCAACTCGGTGCGGTTGAGCTCGTAAACGCCGAGCATGGCCTGGGTATAGAGGTCCTTGGGCACGTCCACGAACGATAGCGGCGCCAGGTTGCGCCGGATAAGCGGAATGTTGGCGGACAGCCGCGAGACGCGCTTGTTGACGTCGTCGAACGGCTGCAGGTAGGGCATCTGCACCATGACGAAGAAAGCCTGCTCGAAGGGATCGCGAATAGCCCCCGCCGTCGCCAGGACTTGGTTGAAAAACTCCTCAATGAGCTGCGGCACCGCGAGAGGATGGAACACAGAGCCGGTGATGCCCACAGCCATTGTGCGCAGCCGACCAGCCGCATCTGGGTCGCGCAGCAAGTTGTCGGCGAGGAGAGCATGCAGGTTCAAAAAAACTGTCGGACGATCGAAGTTGATCTCCGCCGCCGACTGGACAAGGAATTCGATGGCCGCCTTGTGATTGAGGATCATCTGCGCCTCGGCCGCATCCTTGCCTTCCGCGGCTTCCCCTGCCTCGATGAGCCGTTCGGTGTCGAGCAGCGAATAGGTGTTGCCCTCAAGGCGGCTCGAGTTCCAGGACAGGTCAATCAGCAGGCGGTTTAGGATCTCCTGTGCGTGGGTGCCAGCGGCCTCGTTAGGTTTGGCGGTGCGGCCGAGGTTGGCGAGCTTCTCGCGCTCGGCCGCCGTGAGATAGGTTGTCTCGTTCGGCCGGTAGCGCTCCAGGAAGTTCCGGTCATAGGCCACAGGATCGCGAAGGGCGAGCGGACGGCTGACCAGTGCCTTGATTTCTGCTCCGGCGGGCGAAAGGGGAACAACGACTGGAGGTGGCGCGGCCGGCGCTTGCGCTGGTGCGGCTGGCTGCGGGAACCGATAGCGGGCCGCCCTCGAAACGCCGGTCTTTACGATGATGCCGGCGTCGACCATCTCTTTGAGGCGGCGGATAAGGGTATTGCGGGAGATGTCGAGAGCAGCGGCGGCAGGGGCAAATTGTTCGAGTGAAGCGCCGTCAGGGACGGCGGCGAGAGCCTTCTTTAGTGCCTCCACCTGATCTTTCTTGCCGGCCAAGGCCTCTCCTCTGAGACTCAAATGAGGCTGAGTCTCAATTTTGCTGTTGAGTCTCAAAATACGCCATGCGTGAGACCCAAGCAAGCCTGAGTACCAAATTTGCGCCTTCAGTCCCAAAAGCGTCAAGATATGGGACTCAAAGGCATTTGAGTCTCACGTTCGATGAGCAATTGGATGGTCGGACCGCTTTCTCAAATGAAATGTTATTCGACGGCCGCTCGGGCTCGCCGGCCGGTCGGGCCGCTTGCGCTCAGCAGACAACCTGCGGTTTTTCACTCGCCTGCGCAGATGAGCTCCATCAACCTCAACCGTTCCAGGTGCAGCTTGATCTCAAGCGGCAGAATCGCCTGCACGGTGAGTTCTTGCTTCAGCTCCGGCGCTAAGCGCCGCACGAGCTCCGTTGCATATGTCAGGTTCACTGATGGCCCAGAAATCTCGCAATGATCTCAAGAAGAAGAGAGACCAAAGATGAAAGTTCCTGTTAAGAAAGAATTAATCTCGTATTGCGCGTAAAACCCGAATGCGCTTTTCTATTTTCGCGCCATTGCGGAATTCGATTTATTCGACGATTAAAGTCCCTTTTTCGACGTCGACGCGCAGCTTGATCGGCTCGCCGGGAGCGGAATCGGCCGCTTCGTTGAAGACACGAGTCGGGATGCTGATGACCAGTCCCTTGGCCGCATCGTCTTCGCTAACCGCCTCGTCGAGTTGCACCGACGCGACCCCGACCACCGCTAGGCATTTGTTGCCCCCCCCCAGTTCATCGGCAACGTCGGGAATGACAACCGCCACGCCAGCCGCGCAGCACACCGGCTCGATCATGTCGACGGCATACACGCTGACCTTGTCGTCCATGTAGGTTCGACTGTTCTTGGCGACGGGCGCGATGAGCGTCGTGAGGCCGACATTCGCCTCATCGCAGCTCTTCAGTTCGAGGGCGGTGACGGGGTCGGCCAGCAGGGCCAACGCCGACAGCAGCAGGCATGTTCGCAGCATGCGAAACCCTTAGCACAGCGGGGAAGCTGTCGCGTCTCAGGCGCTCGCGGCAGCCGGCGCCTTGGCCGCAGCCTTGGCGACCCCGCGCGCCACGAGCCGAGACATGACCTCCTCGGTCAGGGCGCGCACGGCCGTGCCGACCTGGCCCGGGTACTTGGCCAGATAGCTGCGTTCATAGCTCTGAAAATTGGCGGCGTCCTGCAGGGCGGGCATGCGCGGAATGGCCTGCGCGAAACACGCGTTCTCCGGGTTGTCCTGCAGCCAGCGGTGATACTCCTCGTCGGAGACTGAGTTTGTCTCCTTCAGATTGACCATGACGCCGAGGTTCTCGGCAAAGCCCATCTCAGGGTTGAGACCCTTGAAGCGCCGAAACACCTCGAGACCGCACACCGAAACATAGTCGGCCTTGGTCGGCGAAATGTGGAAGTCGGCCTCGCGCAGCCAGCATTCGGTCAGCACCGAAAGGCCCGGCGGGCAGTCGATGAGAATGATATCGAACACACGGCGCACGCCGGTCAACAACTCGCTGATCACCTCGCGCAATTTGCCGTGCAGGTTCTCCTTCGACACCTCGCGCTCGAGCAACGTGAGTTGCATATCGCTCGGCAATAAGAACAGCGAGCGGGCGTCGTCGATGTCGGACACGTTGCGGACGATGAACTTGGGCCAATCGATAACCTGATTCTTCAGCACCCGGCCATGCAGGTAATCGACGATCGTCGCGCCTTCGCTTTGCAGCTTGTAGAGGCTGGAAACCGACATCAGCATGCTGGAAACGCTGGCCTGCGCGTCGCTGTCGATGACCAGCACGTTCTTGCCATGATAGGCGGAAATGGTCTCGGCGAGAGCCAGCACCAGCGTCGACTTGCCGACGCCGCCTTTGGTATTCATTACTGCAATTGCATTCCGCATGCTGCCAGGACTTCCCCACCGCGCCCATTGATCCCCTTGCATGGCCCGGGAATATGGCAACCATGGGAACACGCCTCAATCGCACCTGGCGACGCATGCCGATGGGCGCCAAATAACGGCCCATAAACCCTCGGCAGAGTTGCGGCGACTTGCTCCCGCCTGGAACTGTTACTAGGAAAGGCGGCAGTTTCGCTCTCCTGGAGGCTACTTCGTCATGAGCCACGCGCCGGCGCTTCGCAATCCCCGCCCTCTGGCAGCGATTGTGGTGTCACTTGTGACACTCATGCTTGCCGGCTGCGGCATCAACACCATCCCCACCTACGAGCAGAACGCCAAGGCGGCCTGGTCCGAGGTGCTCAACCAGTACAAACGGCGCGCCGACCTCATTCCCAATCTCGTCGAGACGGTCAAAGGCTTCGCCGACCAGGAGCGCACGGTGCTGACCGACGTCGTCGAGGCGCGGGCCAAGGCGACTCAGGCGCAGATCAACGTGCCGGCTGACATCCTGACCAACCCCGAGGCGATGAAGAATTTCCAGGACGCGCAAAACCAGCTCGGCGGCGCGCTCGGGCGCCTGCTCGCCGTCGTGGAGCGCTACCCGGACATCAAGTCCGGGCAGAACTTCCTCACCCTGCAGAGCCAGATCGAGGGCACCGAGAATCGCATCGCCATCGCGCGCAATCACTACATCGAGGCGGTGCGCGCTTATAATACCGAGATCAACACGTTCCCGGGCCGCATCTGGCGCGCCGTCATGTACCCGTCGGCCAAGGATATGGCGACGTTCGATGTCGCGGCCGAGGAGATGAAGACGCCCAAGGTCGACTTCGGCACCAAGCAATAAGGCCGCGCCGTAGAGGACACGAACGATGCCGGCGGCTCGCTGCGCTTGCCCTTTGAGCTGGGCGCCTCGCGCGGTCGCGGCGTTCCTCCTCGGCGTGGTGTGCTTCGCCGCATCCGCTGCCGCGCAGACCGGCCCGACGTTTCCGGTTCTCACCAGCCGCATCACCGATCAGGCAGGCCTCCTGAGCGCCGACGACTACACGGCCATCCAAGCCGAGCTCGCCGCCCTCGAGCAGAAGTCGACGGATCAATTCGCCGTCGTCACCGTCAAATCCCTCGAAGGCTATCCGATCGAGGACTACGGTTACCGGCTCGGCCGCGAGTGGGGCATCGGCCAGAAAGGCAAGGATAACGGCATCCTGCTCATCGTCGCGCCCAACGAGCGCAAGGTGCGCATCGAGGTCGGGCGCGGGCTCGAGCCGGTGATGACCGATGCCATGTCGAGCCTCATCATCCGGAACGCCATCCTGCCGGAGTTCCGGCAGGGCAACTTTTCCGCCGGCATCCGCGCCGGCGTGCGCGACATCAAGGATGTGCTGCTCGGCGACGCAGAAGAAGTGAAGGAGCGCGCGCGGCAAGCGAGCGAGACCCTCGATTTCTGGCAAATCGTACTGATCATCTTCTGGATCTGCGTGGTTCTGTTCGTGTTGTTCGCGATCGTGCAATCGATCAATCAGGCCCCGCAGGCCGTCGGCGGACGACGACGCCGCGGTGGCGCCGACGCCGTGCCGGGAAGCTCAGGCGGCTGGTCGGGCGGCGGCTGGTCGGGCGGCGGTGGCGGTGGCGGCGGATGGTCCGGGGGTGGCGGCGATTTCGGCGGCGGCGGATCCTCGGGGAGTTGGTGATGGAGACAATCGCATGAGGCTATTTTCGGCCGAGGAAGAGCGGCGCATCTCCGAGGCGATCACCAACGCCGAGCGGCAGACGTCGGGCGAGATCGTCGTTGTCGTTGCGGCGCAAAGTGATGGCTATCACTACGTTCCCCCGCTGGTTGCCAGCATCGTCAGCCTGCTGGTGCCGTGGGTGCTCATCTATTTCACCCTGCTCGATATGACGACGATCTATCTGATCCAGCTCGCAGTGTTCGCGCTGATCACCGCGGCACTGATGCCGGCCTCGATCCGTACCGCCCTGGCGCCCCCCCGCGTCAAGCACCTGCACGCGCGCCGTCGCGCCGTCGAGCAGTTCCTCGTGCAGAACCTGCACACCACGTCCGGGCGCACGGGCGTGCTGCTGTTCGTCTCCGTCGCCGAGCGCCATGCGCAGATCGTTGCCGACAAGGGCATCGACGCGAAGGTGGCGCCCGGAACCTGGAAAAAGATCGTCGATCAGCTCACCAGCGCCATCGGCAAGGGGCATGTGGCCGACGGTTTCGTCACCGCCATTGCCGCCATCGGCACCACGCTGGCCCAACATTTCCCGCCCGGCGCCCAGGACCCCAACGAGCTGCCGGACCACTTGATCATCCTGCAATAGGCGCCGCCGGGGCGGCGAGCCGTCACAAGCCGCCGCCTTATTCCGTGCTATAGGGCTGACGCCGGGGGGCTCGTCGTCGGGGATCAAAAATCGTGGAAATGGCTACGTCTGCACAACATGCCGCTCCGGTGGAGCGCGCTCCGCTGTCGGCGCGCGTCTCGTGGATGCTTTTCGATTGGTCGGTGCAGCCGTTCTACACGCTGATCCTGACGTTCCTGTTCGCGCCCTATTTCGCCAATGTCGTCGTCGGCAACGGACCCGAAGGCCAGGCCCTGTGGGGCTACGGCGCCGCCATCGCCGGCATCCTCATTGCCGTCGGCAGCCCGTTTCTGGGTGCTTTTGCCGACGGACGCGGCCAACGCAAGCCGTGGATCGCCGTGTTCTCAGCCGTGCTTGCCGTGGCCATGGCCTCGCTGTGGATCGCGACCCCCGGCGCGCCGATGTCAACGATCTATCTCGTGCTGCTGGCCTTCATCGTGGCCACCGCCTGCGCCGAGTACACCGCCGTTTTCACCAACGCCATCATGCCCAGCCTCGTGCCGCAGGCAGAGCTGGGTCGCCTCTCCGGTCGTGGCTGGGCGTGCGGCTATTTCGGCGGCCTCGCCAGCCTGTTTCTCGTCGCCGGCCTCATCGTTCCCGTGGGCGATACGGGCAAGACGATGTTCGGGCTCGACCCGTTGGTGGCGCTCGACATCGCGGCGCGCGAGGGTGACCGCATCGTCGGCCCCCTATCCGCCGTCTGGTATCTCGTGTTCATGATCCCGTTCTTCCTCTTCGTGCCCGACGTCCGCCAGAAGCCGGCGCGCGATCGGAAGGCACCGACGACGGAGCTGTGGAACACGGTACGCTCGCTGCCGGAAAACCGCAGCATGCTGCTCTTCCTGATCGCGCGCATGATCTACACCGACGGTCTCACGGCCATTTTCACCTTTGGCGGCATCTACGGCGCCTCGGTATTTGGCTGGGGTCCCCTGGAGCTTGGCCTGTTCGGCATCATCCTGACGCTGGTCGGCGCCTTCGGCGCCCTCATCGGTGGCGCCCTCGACGACCGCATCAGCGCCAAGTTCGTCATCGTATCGGCGCTGGTCGTCCTCGTGATCGGCGCTCTCGGCATCCTCTCGGTTGATGCGACGCACGTCCTCTACGTCATCAACGTTGATCCCAAGGTGCCAGGCTCATCGCCATTTTCCTCCGCCGGCGAACACGTGTTCCTCGCCTTTGCCATCGTCGTCGGGCTCGTCTCGGCGCCGGTGCAATCCTCCAGCCGCTCGCTGCTGGCGCGCCTCGCCCCCCGCGATAAGATCACCCAATATTTTGGATTGTTTGCATTTTCCGGGAAGGTTACGGCCTTCCTGGCGCCCTTGATGGTCGCCCTCGTGACGACGCTGACGCAAAGCCAGCGCCTCGGCATGTCGGCCATCACCTTATTTTTGATCGCCGGCATCGCTCTGATGCTGCCGGTGCGCACGCCCGCGCGGGAGGCCTAGCCCGGGAGCCTGCGCGTTCCCATGTTTGGGCGTAGGCTCGGCAGCAGTATTCTTCGCCGGGTCACGCAAAGGAGTGATTTCGATGAATCGCCTGCTCTCCCTGCTCGCCGCGTCGTTGCTGTTCACCGCTGCCGCCATGGCCGGCGAGAAGGCGGCCGCCGCCGCCGATCCACCGGCCGCCGATGCGCCCGACCTCACGGCGCCGCCCCCTCCCCCGGCACGCAGCGCCGGCGAGGTGATCGACGATGCCAAGGATGCGACCAACGCGGCCATCGAGGCGGCAAAGCAGGCCATCCTCCGCGCCATCGACGAGGCAAAGGAGAATACCGGCGCCAAGCTCGAGGAGGGCAAGAAGGCGAGCGAGGACGCGCTCGATAAGGCGCACGAGGCAACCGAGCTCCTGGACAAGGCAGCCGACGCCGCACGTGAGGTGCTCGACAAGGCCAAACAAGCCACTTCGGAAGTATTCGACAAGGCGAAGGACGCCGCCGACGAGCTTGGCAAGGGTCAGAAGTCGACCGAGGCGTCGCCTGCGCCCAAAGACGGCGGCGCAAATGAAAAGGGCCCGCGCGATCAGCGCGAGCCCCAGTCAGATCCACAGAAGTGGCACTAACCGCTCAGCGGCCTCAGGGCGACGGAGCGGGCGGCGTCTCAGCCGGCGGCGGCGTCGGCTCGGCCGGAGCCGGTGCCGGAGCCGGTTCGGCGGGCGTAGCGGCCGGAGCCTCGACGGCTGCCGGCGGCGCCGCCGTCTCGGTCATCGGCGTATAGACGTAGACGATACCGCCAACGATGGCGGCCAGGATGACGATGAAGATTATCGCTCGGACAACAGTATTCACGGCTATGTCCCCCAACTCTTGATTTTTCGAGCTGTTATCTTAGAGCCTTTACGCGGAAACGACAATAATGGCGTAGACCCCAGGGCTAGCGACGCGGACGCTCGGCGACCATGAACCACGACGGCCCCATCTGGGGGTCGTTCCAGATGCGCTTCCAGCGGAATCCGGCCTTTTCATAAGCCCTTACGGCGCGCTCGTTCTTTATTGAGGGGAACACGCAGACCGCCATCGCCAGGGTTGTGCCGAAAACTTCGTCCTTGAGCTGTGACAGTGCTGCCTGCCCGGCGCCTTTGCCGCGGTGCTCTTCGGAGGCGATGAACAGGTCGAGATCCCATGTGCCCGGTTCCAGATCCTGGGGCAGCTCCGCCCCCCACATGGTGGCGTCAACGGCATGGGCATAGCCGATGGGGGCACCCCCGGCCTCGATGATGCGGCACAGGGCATGCTCGGAATTGAGCGCGATGTTGATCTCGGCCTCTGTGGCCGAGCGCGGCCCCCACCACGCCTCGATGTCCGGTCGCGCCAGCCACCCGCGTATCAAAGCCCAATCGGACTTGCGCGCCGGGCGCAGATGAACGGCGTCATGGCTCACGACGTTCAATGCCGGAAATGGCGCATGCCGGTGAACACCATGGAAAGGCCCTTGTCGTCGGCGGCGGCGATCACTTCCTCGTCCCGCATCGATCCGCCCGGTTGAACGACGGCGGTGGCGCCGGCTTCGGCAGCCGCAAGCAACCCGTCGGCGAACGGGAAGAAGGCGTCCGAGGCAACGACCGACCCCTGCGTCAGGGGTTCGATCGCACCGGATTCTCGCGCGGCATCGGCGGACTTCAGCGCGGCGATGCGCACCGAGTCGACGCGACTCATCTGGCCGGCGCCGATGCCAACCGTGGCGCCGTCCTTGGCGTAGACGACGGCATTCGACTTCACGTGCTTGGCCACCTTGAAGGCAAACAACAGGTCGGCGACCTCCCGATCGCTCGGGTGGCGCTTGCTCACCACCTTGAGGTCGGCCGCCGTGACGACGCCGTTGTCGCGCGACTGCACCAGCAGGCCGCCGGCGAGTGAGCGCACTGTTACGCCGCCAGCGCGCGGATCGGGGAGCGCGCCGGTCGTGAGCAGGCGCAGGTTCTTCTTGGCGGCGAAGATCTTCTTCGCCGCTTCGGTCGCCTCCGGCGCGATCACCACCTCGGTGAAGATCTTGGCGATCTCCTCCGCGGCCTCAGCGTCGATGGTGCCGCTCAAAGCCACGATGCCGCCGAAGGCGCTCACCGGGTCGCAGCGCAGAGCCTTGAGGTAGGCATCCTTCATCGTTGAAGCCGTGGCCGCGCCGCACGGATTGGCGTGCTTGATGATGGCGACCGACGGCCCGGCGATCGCCAGCTCAGCCACCAGCTCCACGGCCGCGTCGGTGTCGTTGAGGTTGTTGTAGGAGAGCTCCTTGCCCTGGTGCTGCACGGCCAGTGCCACTCCGGGCCGCGCATCGCCGGAAGTATAGAATGCGGCCCGCTGGTGCGGGTTCTCGCCATAGCGCAGCGGCAGCTTGAGCCGCCCGCCGAAGGCGCGCCATTCGGGCAGCTCATCGCCGAGTGTCGCGGCGAACCACTGGCTGATCGCCGCATCGTAAACCGCCGTGCGCGCGTACGCCTTAGCAGCAAGCGCTTTGCGCGTATCAAGCATCGTCGCGCCGCCGTGCTCGCGCATCTCGTCCAGCACGCGCGCGTAGTCCTGTGGATCGACGATCACCGTCACGTCGGCGTGGTTCTTGGCGGCGCCGCGGATCAGTGCCGGCCCGCCAATGTCGATGTTCTCGATGCACTCATCGTATTCGGCACCTTTGGCGACGGTGGCCTCGAATGGATAGAGGTTGACGACGAGGAGGTCGATCGGCGCGATGCCGTGCTCGGCCGATTGCGACGCGTGCTGTTTATTGCCGCGAATGGCCAGCAGGCCGCCGTGCACCTTCGGATGCAGCGTCTTCACGCGGCCATCCAGCATCTCCGGAAATCCGGTGAGCTCGGAGACATCCTTGACGGGCAACCCCGCGGCACGCAGGGCAGCCGACGTGCCGCCGGTGGAAATCAGCTCGACGCCCATATCGGCGAGCGTCCTTGCAAACGCCGCGAGACCGGTCTTGTCGGATACCGAAAGTAGCGCACGGGTGATGCGCAAACCGCTCGTCATTTAAGTCTCTTCCTCGGTCATGTGCGCGGCAACCCAATTGACTTCCGCTTCGCCGAAGGTGACCCCGCGCAATACGATCTGTTGGGCCGGGCGCGGGCCGGCGCTCTCGGCGAAATAGGCGCCATCCTCGACGCTGAGGGTTGCCCCTTGCGCGGTGAACTGCCAACGCTGTCCGTCGGCGAGCGTGATGATAGCCTCGTTCGGTGCCATGCCGAGGCCGCAGCGCGCGCTCGGCACGAGGTGGAAATGAATGGCGAATGGCAGGTCGGTGCGCAGCCGAACTTTGGTCTTCAGTCCGTCTATGCGGTCGCAGCCTTCGAGGCGCAAACCGTCCGCCGACAGGCGCAGGCGCCGGCTGTGAATCAGCTCATGGCGGCGATGATAGCCGTCGTGAGTGGCCTGTAGAATCGCGGCGCCGTCGGCCGCTTCGCTTTGCCATTCGACGCGATCGGGATAGCGGATCGGTGCCGCGCCCATCAGCGCCTCGAGCTTGCGATGCGCGATAAGGCGCGAGGAGGACTTCTCCGCCAGTGTCAGCGTGTTGTGGCTGGCGGTGGCGCGCGCTGCAGCAGACCAATCGCCGGCGGCCGCGCACGGCACACCGCCGTTGACGAACAGGAGCTGTTTGCCGACGCTCATTTCGAATGACAGGCAACCGGCCTGCGCTTCGGCCGACAGCGCCAGCATCGGCGGCTTGCCGACGTCGACAACAACGATGGCATCGCCGCGCTCAAGCCGCGCATAGCCCGACGGCCGCGCCTCGACTAGCGGCGCCAGGGAACCATCGTCGTAAGCAAGAACGGTAGCGAGGCCGGCGGCCGGGGCGCAGCCGACACCGTTGAAGCGGGCGACCATGCCATCGCCGAGCCGCAGGTAGCGCAGCATGGGCAGCATCCGCTCGAGCGCCTCGCCCAGCTGCTTGGGCAGCGTGCGATCGCGCGCGGTGAAGCACTGGCTCAGCGGCAGCAGGTCGAGCAGCAGCTCGACGAGCACCGCCGGGTTGCGCGAAACGTGGCCGCCATCGTCGAGCACCTGCCAGGCGAGCTCGGCGGCGAGGTTGGTCTCGATGTCCTTGATCTGCCGGTCATGTCCGGCGAGGGAAAGCGTTGCGAACGCCAGCGCCTCAAGCGCCAGGAGGCGCGGGTAGCCGATAGATGCATCGCGCCAGGAGCGCGTCAGCTCCGCCAACTGGCGGCCGAGACTCGCCGTGACGGCGCCATAGGATTCCTTGTCGGCATCCTCGAGCAGCAAGTTGGCGTGCGACAGCCAGGATATGAGCCGGCGCGCCGCGACGGCGGGCTCCGCGGCAACGCCGCGATCGGCGCCGAAGCGGACGATCCATTCGAGCGCCAACCGGCGGCCGGTCTCGCGCGCGGCTTCGCTGCCGACCGCATCGAGATTGCGCAACCAGCCGAACCCGTGCAGCTCGCGCGCCCACGCGGCGCTCGGCGGCTCGATGACGAGCGGCGAGCGGCCGCGCAGGAAGGCGATGCTTCCTGCCAGGCCGAACTGGCCATGCTCCATCTCGTGCCAGAAACTGGGGTCGGCCGTGCGCAGGTCCTGCGGAACGATGAGCAGGTGATCGACGGGGGGCGCCTGGCCGACCCAGCGGCGCAGCGGACCAGCGAACGCGCTCATCATGGCCGACCGCTTGCCCGGTTCATCGACCGTCATCGCCGCCTTGCGCAACCGGTCTTTCAGCGTCAGTTCCGCCATCGGAGCCCCTCGACGCGCCAGCGCCAGAGGTCCGGACTACCCCCGTGGGCGGGCCAAGACAAGGCGGGGGATGCGCGCGCCTGTGCGCAGCGCCGGCTGTGCTGTGAATCAGTCGCGGCGAAGGAGCCGCGCAGCGTAGAAGCCATCCATCCCCGAGAGCCCGGGCGAGTCGGCGGCAAGGTGATACGGCAGCGTGCGCAAATCGCCCTCGGCGGTCAGCCAGGCTTGGGCAATTCCGTGCTCTCCGGCCGCAATTGGCAACCGCGCGAACCCGGGGTTGCGACCGAGGAACCGTTCTACTTGCTGCACACCTTCCTCCGGTTCGAGCGAGCAGGTGCAGTAGACCAGCACGCCGCCGGACGCCACCAGCCGAGCGGCGTCGTCCAAAAGACGCGACTGCACCTCGGCGAGGGCGACAATGTCGTCGGCGCGTTTCAGCCGCAGGATGTCCGGATGGCGGCGAATCGTTCCCGTGGACGTGCACGGCACGTCGAGCAGTACCGCATCGAACGTGCGGCCCGGGGCCCATGTGCCGGCGTCGGCTTCGACGAGCCGCGCCTTGAGGTTGAGGCGCGTCAGATTGCTCTGCAGCCGCTGCAGACGGGTCCCGGACAGATCGACGGCGGTGACGTCCGCGCCGGCGACGGCCAATTGGGCGGTCTTGCCACCCGGCGCGGCGCACAGATCGACGACTGACTTACCGGCGACCGAACCCAGCAACCGTGCCGGCAACGATGCCGCGGCATCCTGAACCCACCAGCCGCCGTCGCTGTATCCCGGCAAGTCCTCGATGCGGCCGCCGGACTCAAGACGCACCGATCCCGTCGGCAGCACGCGTCCGCCGAGACGTTCGGCCCATGCCTCGGGCGAGCTCTTGACCGTGATGTCGAGCGGCGCCTCGTCAAGCGAGGCGACCGCGATGCGCCGCGCATCCTCGGCGCCGTAGGCGTCCGTCCAGCGCTGCAGCATCCACGCCGGCACGTTCAGCGCCACGGCGTCCTGGCTCTGCAGCGCCGCAGCCCCCTCGCGCGACACGCGTCGCAGAAGCGCGTTGACCAGCTTGTCGTAACGCCCCGCATGCCGATCGCGGCGCGCCTGATCGACGGCGAGGCCGACGGCGGCGTGCGGTGGCGTCTCCAGGAACAGGAGCTGTGCGGCGCCGGAGAGCAGGATGGGCCACAAGGCACCCTTCTGCTTGGGCAACGGTTTCTCAAGGTAGCCGTTGAGCATCGCATCGAGCTGGCCGAGGCGGCGCAGCACCGTTGCGGCGATGAGGCGGGCCAGACCGCGGTCGCGCGGCTCGAGCGCGCTGGCGCGAAACTCCTTCGCCACCGCGACGTCGAACGAATGCCGGTCGCCCAGCACGGCCGTCAGCAACCGCACTGCCGCCTCGCGTGCCGGCAACCCGGCCGGCGCGGGGTCGGCTACGGCCGGTTTGCGGTCGCCTGACTGCTGACGTCCGGATTTATGCGTGTATCGCGCCTCGGGCTTTGTCACCTTGCCTCAGCCCCAGGGGCCGCCGGAAGCGTCGCGCGAGCGCGGCGCCTGTGACCACGGCCCCTCGTCGCGGGGAAGCGCTTCGGCATCACTCGGGCCCATCGTCTGGCCCGTTTCGCGCGCCATGGCCTCGAGCTCGGCGATGCGGTTCTCGGTATTCGGATGGGTGGAGAACAGGTTGTCCATGCCGCGTCCCGACAGCGGGTTGATGATGAACATATGCGCCGTCGCGGGCGCGCGCTCCGCCTCCTCGTTGGGTATGCGGTGGGCGTAGTTCTGGATCTTGGCGAGCGCCGAGGCCAGCCACAGCGGCCGGCCGCTGATCGCCGCGCCCATGCGGTCGGCGGAATATTCGCGCGAGCGGCTGATGGCCATCTGCACCAGCATGGCGGCGAGCGGCGCGACGATGATGGCGACCAAGGTCCCGATCATGCCGACGCCGCTGCGGTCGTCGCGGCCGCCGAACATGGCGCCGAACTGCATGTACTGGGCGAGCATGGAGATGGCGCCGCCGATACTGGCGGCGATCGTCATCGTCAGCGTGTCGTGATTCTTGATGTGCGCCAGCTCGTGCGCCATGACGCCGGCGACCTCATCGCGGCTCAGGGCCTGCAGCAGGCCGGTCGAAGCACACACGGCGGCGTGGGACGGATTGCGGCCGGTGGCGAACGCGTTCGGCTGCGGGCTGTCCATGACATACACGCGCGGCATCGGCAGCCCGGCACGCTGAGCCAGCTCGCGTACCAGTCCGTAGTACTCAGGGGAGGAGCGCTCGTCGACCTCGTGCGCGCCGTACATGCGCAGCACCATCTTGTCGGAGTTCCAGTAGCTGAAGAAGTTCATCCCCAGCGCCAGGATGAAGGCCACCACCATGCCCGTCTGGCCGCCGATGAGGGCGCCAACCGCCACGAAGATCGCGGTCAACACCGCAAGAAGCATGGCCGTCTTGACGTAATTCATGATTGTCGCATCTCCGTCTCAATGCATCTGACTGATGCTATATGGATAGGACGCTCGGCAACAACCAGTCCCGATCTGAGACATGGAAACTGAACCGAAAAAGCCAGCCGTGACGCCCGCCGCGGCACGCGCGCTGGCGGAGGCCGAGGAACGCCGCCGCGCCGAGAAGGCGAGGACGCCAGGCGCCGGAGCCGAGGAGCTCGGCGGCCGCGACGGGCCCGATCCTGTGCGTTACGGGGACTGGGAAAAAGCCGGCATAGTCTCGGATTTCTGAGGGATCGGCGCGGCATCGGCTTTGCATCGTCACTCTCCATTGTTTCATGGAGAGACAAGATGTACCGGCTATTAACGTCCACAGCCCGGAGCTTTGCCACCGACGAGCGCGGCAACGTCGCCGTGATGTTCGCGCTCATGTCCACGGTCATCTTGCTCGTTGCCGGAATTGCCATCGACTTTGCGCGCACCGTCAGGACGAGCTCGCGCATCGGTGCGGCGGCCGACGCCGCCACCCTGGCCGCCGGTCGCGCCATGCTGGACGGCAAGCTCAATGACGCCGAAGTGCGTAAGCTGGCCAACAGCTTCCTTCGTCACAACGCCGAGGCTGGCGGAACCATGTCCGGCGAGTACGCGCAGCCCACCATCACTTTGAATCGTGACCTCGGCTCCGTTCGTGTCGACGTGGGGGTCACCGTTCCGACGACGCTGACGCGCATCACCGGCCACAAAAACATGAACGCGCCGGTTTCCACCGCGGCGCTGTTCGAGCAGAAGGATGTCGAGGTCGCCATGGCACTCGACGTCACCGGCTCGATGACCGAAAACGCCGGGGGCCGTCAGCGCAAGATCGATGGTCTCAAGTTTGCGTTCCGCCGCTTCGTCGAGAAGCTGATCCCGGAGCACAAGGCGGACGGCCGCAAGGTGCGCGTCGCGGTGGCGCCTTACTCATCCGGTGTCAACATGGGCGCCTTTGCCAAGGGCGCCTCCGGCAACCGCAGTCGCGACAATTGCGTGATCGAGCGCACCGGGCGCGCAAGCGCCTCCGACGCGCCGGTTGGCGCCGGATCCTACTTCAAGGTGCATGAGGATCAACCGAAGGACACAGACAACACGGAAGGCCGGCAAGATTACACCTGTCCGAATGCCAAGATCATTCCGCTCACCGACAACCGCTCCCTGCTGACCACCACCGTCGATGGGTACAAGGCCAGCGGCTCGACCGGCGGCCATCTCGGCGTGCAGTGGGCGTGGAACCTCGTCTCCGAAGACTGGGGCTCCTTCTGGGGACCGGACAGTCGGCCCGACCCGTATGCCCGGACCGAAGGCGGCAAAGACGCCGAGCTGGTCAAGGCGGTCATCCTGATGACCGATGGGGTGTTCAACACGTCGTTCTACAACGGCAGCTCGTCGCAGCAGGCGACGGCTTTGTGCCGGGCCATGCGCGACAAGAACGTCCTCGTCTTCTCGATCGCCTTCGGGGACCCGCCGTCACAAGCCAAGCGAACCCTTGAGGAATGCGCCACTCCCGGCGAGGAATACTACGCCGACGCTGCCAACACCGAGGAGCTCGACGCGGCACTCTCCCGCTTCGCCGGCACCCTTACCAAGCTCAGGCTCTCCCGGTAGGCGCGCAGCCGCGGACCGCACACTCGTGCTTGGCGCGCGCCGCTGAAGGCTATAGTGGAAACGTATAGCCTCGCGGGATGCCACCATGCGCCGAAGCAGCCGGAACTTTCTGCGCGTCGTTCTCGCCGCGCTGCTCGCCGTAGTCGTGTTTGCCGCCTTCTGGTTCGGGGTCGTGCCCCAGCGCTTGTCGCCGTTCGCCCCGATCAACTTGGCTGACCCGCCGACGTGGTTTCTCGACCCGCGTCTTGCGGCGATGCGCAACGACCCGGACCTTTGCCGCGCGGTGCTGCGCGCGCCACACATCGTCGCCACGCCGATCCCCGACAAGGTTCAAGCCAATGGTTGCGGATGGACGAACGCGGTACGCGTGCGCGAGGTCGGCGGCGCCGAGCTTGGGCTGGAACAGTTGACCTGCGAAACGTCCGCCGCGCTCGCCCTGTGGGTGGAGCAGGACCTACAGCCGCTGGCCCTCTCCATGTTCGGCAGCCGCGTAACCTGGATGCAGGACATGGGCACCTACTCGTGCCGAAACATGATCGGCAACAAGCGATGGGTAAACCTGCGCAGCCAGCACTCGCTCGCCAACGCGGTCGACATCGGCGGGTTTCGGCTGGCGAACGGCAAGCAAATGAGCATTACCAAGGACTATCGCGCCGACAGCCCCGAAGGACGCTTCCTGCGCGAGGCGCACATGCGCGCCTGCCGCTATTTTCGCGTGGCTATCGGCCCGGAGTTCAACGAAGCGCATCGCGACCACCTGCACTTCGATCGGGGCATCTTCACGCGTTGCCAGTAGTTGGGCGCACGGCAAACTGTTCGATGGTCGTCTCCGGCTTGCCCAGATCCTTCCAGGTATCGCTCGCCTTGAACTCCTCGGGATAGCTCAGCACCGTATGCATAATGTTGGCGTTGAAATTGAGCCGGTCGGAGAACACGCCGCCAATCCGCGCCAACCAGATCGGCACACGCACGACAAGCGGCGATCTATGTAGTGCACCGGCAAAGCGCACGGCAGCGCCGTCGTAAGTCAACGGTTCAGGCCCCTGCACGTAGTATTCGCGGTTGGCACTCTGCGGCAGCGCAAATGACCTCGCCACCTGCCGCCCGAAGTCGCTGCCCGCAATCCAATAGTTCTGGTGCCTGGCGCGACCGAGCATGACAAAAAGGCTGCCGGCGCCGTGGCGCTGCGCCAGCGTCTCCATGAAGTTGCTCGGATAGAAGATCGTGTACGGGATGCCCGACGATTTGATACGCGCGAGTGCGCGTTTCCACACGTCGAGCACCCACCAGCGTTTCTTGCCCGCTGTGTCGTGGACCAGCGCCGACAGGTAGGCAACGCGCGCAATATTGGCGTCGCGCGCGGCGGCGAGGATGTGCTGCAGACCTTGCGCCTCGGTGTGGAAGTCGCCTTCGCGCTGGCCCGGCGCCACCGAGAGGCTGAGGTAGACGCCATCCTGGCCGCGCAGGCCCTGGCGCAAACTTTCCTCATCGCGCACGTCGGCCTGCACGACGCTAACGACGGCCGGAAGCGAGCGGCGCGCGACCTCAGGGTTACGGGCCAGCGCGGTCACCTGGAAGCCGGCCTCAACGAGCGCGATTGCCACGGGAATGCCGAGCATGCCCGAGGCCCCGATCATGGCTATTTTCTTGATCGGCCTCATGGTCGGGGCATTCCCTGATCGCACCACCAGTCATCGAGCGCCATGGCGCTGGTCACCGTCTTGGCGCCGATCGATCGGAGCGGTTCGGGGGGCAGCGGCATAGACCGGCGATTGACGAACCAAAGCTGCGACAGCGCCGTCTTCCTTCCCAGCACCAGATCGCGGATGATCTGTCCGTTCATGTGGGTCATGGCGACACCATGCCCGGTGCAGCCAACCGAATAGATGGCGGCGCCGTCGTGCATGGTGCCGATCTGCGGCGTCGAATTGGCGGTGACTGAAAACCCGCCGCCCCAGCGATAGTCGATGCGGATGCCGCGTAGCGCCGGAAATGTCTTGCCGATGAACTCCTCGAGATGTTGCCATGCCGCCGGATAGGCGTCGTGGTCCATGCGTCCGTAGAAGGGTACGAAACCCGGGCCGCCGCCCATGAGTATGCGGTTGTCCGGCGTCAACCGATAGAAGTGCATGAAGTTGCGGCCGTCCTCGATGCCCTCGCGGCCTGCCCAGCCGATGGCCGCGCGCTGCTCGGGTGAAAGCGGCTCGCTGACGACGATGAAGGCGAAGGCCGGCATCTCCTTGGAGCGCATGCCGGGAATGAGGTGCGTGTAGCCGTTGGTGGCGAAGACGACCTTTTCCGCGATGACATTGCCGCCGGGCGTCGCCAGGCGAAACTTGCCGTGCAGACGCCTGACGTCGTCGACGGGTGTCTTCTCGTAGAGCTGCGCGCCTTGGCCGAGGGCGAGGGCGGCCAGTGCATCGACCCATTTGCGCGGGTTGATGGTGCCGCACACCGGCTCCAGACAGCCGCCCAGGAAGGTCGGGGAGCGCACGCGCTCGGCCAACGCGTCCGCATCGAGCCACTCGTAACCTTCGACACCCAGTTCCTCGAACAGGGCGATCTCGTCGCGGATGCGCGCGGCATAGCGCGGCGAAGTGGCGACCTTGAGAAATCCGCTGCGCTCGAAGTCGCAATCGAGCCGGTGCTCCGAGATCATCGCCGCGAGCGCGTCGATCGACCGCACCATGTATTCATGCGCCTCGCGCACCCGCGTTCCGCCATGCAGCCCCTTCATCATGCCGACCGACGCTCCGAACAGCGTCATGACGAACCCGGCATTGCGACCGCTGGCGCCGAAGCCGACGGTCTCGCTTTCCAGGATGGCAACGTTGAGAGAGGGATCGGCGACCTTCAGATGGTACGCGGTGGCGAGTCCCGTGTATCCGGCGCCGATGACAGCGACATCGACGGCGATGTCACCGGCCAGCGGCGGCGAGACCGCCCGCGGCTGCTTGCTGCGGTTCCAAAAGTTGTCCGCGCACGCATGCGGCTCGGCGGTCATGTCTTTGCTCGCGAGTTCGGGTTGACGTTGAGCGCTGCCGGCGTCATCGGCACGCGCAACTACTAGCACACCGGATGATTTCTGAGCGATCACCGGGCCGTGCGCAGTTCTTACGGCGCGGCCCGGCTGTTCGTATTAGGCCGCAACCGGCATGGCCGGCGTGGCAAGGAGGCGGATTTCCTCGACGATGCGGGCAACGAAAGCGCGGGTGCGATCGACCACCACCTGACGCTCCTTGTCGAGGGTCACCATGTGGTAGCTGTCCTCGAGGACCACCATGTCGACGTTGCCGGCGATCTCGCCCTGCAGGTACGTGGCGTTGTTCAGGTTGGCGTAGTCGTCCTGGCGCGAGTGCACGATCAGCGTCGGCTGCTTCACGCGATGCAGCAGCTTCATCGCGGCATCGACCATGCGGCGATGCTCGAGAACCATGGTCGCCGGCACACCGGCGCGGCCGTACTCAGCGCCTTGGCCGGCCTCGAGGGCCGACTTCACGAAGGAGCGGACGCGCGGGCACTTGATGCCAAGCGACTCGGCATCCGGGAAAGTCATGAAGCCGGCGAGCCAGCGAGTCTGAACCAGCTTGAACAGCTTGGTGTACCAGGGCATCGCCCAGCCGTTGATCCACAGGGTCGGCGAGAAGAGCGACACGCCCTGCACCTTGCCCGGGTTACGGGCGGCGAGGTGGAGGCCGAGGATGGCGCCCATGCACAGGCCGCCGACGATGACCGTGTCGCACTCCTTGCGGATCTCGTTGAGGGCGTGGCGGGCGGAGAGGTACCAGTCCTGCCAGCGGCCGTTGTTCTCGGCGCCGTGGCCGGCGAGCTGGGGAGCGTGAACCGTGTAGCCGGCGCGGGCAAGGCCCATGGCCACGAAGCGCATCTCGGCGGGGGTGCCGCACAGGCCGTGCAGGAGCAGGACGCCAACCTTGCCACCGGCGATGCGGAGGCCCTGGTCCTTCGTGGCGTTGTTCTGGGTGGCGGCGGTCATTGCGTTGGCTCCCTTGTTCCTGAAGCCAACCTACGGATCGGGGGTGCTGGACGCTGTTCCGCTAGGGACAACGGCGCCAGACTCGCGCTAAAATTTCTGCTGGTGCGTAACTCGTTGAAAATGCTGTATTTTGTCAGAAATAAAAAGGGCGCCGCCATCGCTGGCGGCGCCTCTTTGATCGAACTCTCCGGCCGGATTACTCGGCGGGCGACTGAGCCTGGACGACTTTGGCGTGAGCATCCCAAATCAACCGGCGAATGACCTCGACGCGCGAGGGCACATTGGGGTGCGCCCGGCGCAGGTTGTCCAACTGCTTCAGCGTGTCGACATCCATGCCGACGCTAACGATGTGTTCCACTCGAATGCTCCTCGCTCTGTCTGGCTAAATATGGCGTCGACATACGCCAGAGGTGTGGCGAAGGCTGTTCCCCCCGTGACCTGGCCGCAATGATGGTTAGCTGGCGCGGCGATTCTGCCGGTTATCGATCAAATCCTGCACCACCGCCGGATCGGCCAGGGTCGAAATGTCTCCCAGGTTGGAGAACTCGTCCTCGGCAATCTTGCGCAGGATGCGGCGCATGATCTTGCCCGAACGGGTCTTCGGCAGGCCGGGGGCGAACTGGACGAGATCGGGCGAGGCGATAGGGCCGATCTCCTTGCGAACGTGGGCGATCAACTCCTTGACGAGGTCGTCGCTCCAGGTCTCGCCGGAGATGAGCGTCACGTAGCAGTAGATGCCCTGCCCCTTGAGGTTATGCGGGTATCCGACGACCGCCGCCTCGGCGACCTTCGCATGCGAGACCAGCGCACTTTCGACTTCCGCGGTGCCGAGACGGTGCCCCGACACGTTGATCACGTCGTCGACGCGGCCGGTGATCCAATAATAGCCGTCCTCGTCGCGCCGGCAGCCGTCGCCGGTGAAGTAGGTGCCGGGATAGGTCGAGAAGTACGTCTGCACGAAGCGCTCGTGATCGCCGTAGATCGTGCGCGCTTGCCCGGGCCAACTGTCGAGGATGACGAGATTGCCGGTCGCCTCCCCGTCGAGGGTCTGCCCCTTGTCGTCGACCAGCGCCGGTTGCACGCCGAAGAAGGGAAGCGTGGCCGAGCCGGGCTTCAGGTCGATGGCGCCGGGCAAAGGCGTAATGAGGATACCGCCGGTCTCCGTTTGCCACCACGTATCGACAATCGGGCAGCGCCCCTCGCCGACGGCCCGGTAGTACCAGTCCCAGGCTTCCGGATTGATCGGCTCACCGACGCTGCCGAGCAGGCGCAGCGAGGACCTATCGCTGCTTTTGACGAGGTCGTCGCCGGCGCCCATCAGCGAGCGGATCGCCGTCGGCGCCGTGTAGAAGATGTTCACCTTCCACTTGTCGATGACGTTCCAGAAACGCGACATGGTCGGGTAGTTCGGCACGCCCTCGAACATCAGCGTCGTCGCGCCGTTGGCAAGCGGCCCATACAGAATGTAGCTGTGCCCGGTGACCCAGCCGACGTCGGCCGTGCACCAGTAGATGTCGCCGTCATGGTAGTCGAA
>CAZOOS010000007.1:0-41748 GCA_964581475.1 uncultured Hyphomicrobium sp. | reverse complement strand
GCTCGCCGCCAACTGGGTGATCAACGAGCTGTTCGGCCGCCTCAACAAGGAAGGCAAGTCGATCACCGATTCGCCCATCTCGGCGGCGCAGCTTGGCGCCATCGTCGACCTCATCGCCTCCGGCACCATCTCCGGCAAGATCGCCAAGGACCTGTTCGAGATCGTCTGGTCGGAAGGCGGTGATCCGGCGGAGATTGTCGAAACGCGCGGGTTGAAGCAGGTCACCGATACCGGTGCCATCGAGAAGGCGGTCGACGAGATCATCGCCGCCAATCCCGACAAGGTGGAGCAGGTGAAGGCGAAGCCGACCATGCTCGGCTGGTTCGTCGGCCAGGTGATGAAGGGGACGGGCGGCAAGGCCAACCCCGCCGCCGTCAACGACATCCTCAAAAAGAAGCTCGGCATCTGACGCGGCCGCCGGCTTTGGCGTCGCGATAGCGGCGAATCGGCTAGTGATCGCGGAAGTGTCACGCGCCTTTTCAGGAAGCGGCACACCATGCACGCTCTCCGTCGGAGCAAAGATCTCGCAGCAATAGCCGCCGCGTCGGCAACGCTCCTCTATGCCTGCACGGCTGCCGCCGCCGGTAAGCCACAAGCCAACGAAGTCACCGCCGGCTTCAATGCCGCGCCGCAATCGCTCTACTGGTATGCGGAATTCGACCACGCGTTCAACGGCGACATTGCGAAGGGTGGCGCCGTCCTCCGCGTCTACAGCAGCCTCGCCGCTTACAACTATGAAGCCTCGCTGGCGCGCCCCGGCGAGATCGACGGGCTGCTCTACCAAGTCGATGTCATGCCCGGCTACCAGATCGTGCGCGGCGGGGCGACGTTCGGTGCCTACCTCGGCTTCGATTTCCAGGATTCGCAGCTCTCTCCCAGCGATCCTACCAACGCGGTCAATGGCTCGAAGGGCGGTATCAAGGCAGCGCTCAGTTACGAGTACGACGAGAAGAAGCATCCGGTCACCGGCAGCCTCAACGGCGAATACTCGTCGGTGTTCGACACCTACTACGCCGAGGCACGGCTCGGGCTGCGCATCGGCGACAAGCTCGTCTTGGGTCCAGAGGCGGAGGCCGACGGCGATACCGGCTACAACGGGCAGACGCTCGGCGGCTACGCGACGTACACCTTCGATGTGAGCGAGGATGTCTCCTTCGACGCCACGCTTGCCGCGGGTCATCAGTTCATCAGTGGCGGGGGATCAGGGCCAGGCGGCGGTGCCGGCACCTACGGCACGCTCGAAATCACTACCAACTTTTGAAGTGTCGCCATGCGGGAATCGGGCCGGGAAAGTCAGCCGCGTCGACGATAGGCCGAGGCCGAACCTCGCCGCCGGCCGGCCTGGCGCAGGTCGTCGTCCAGCGCCTTACGCTGCTGGCGGCAACTGACGAGGATGAGCGCGGCGCGATCCCAGTCGTCGTCGGTCAGCGCGCCGGAGGCGAGCAGTTGGCTGATCTCGGCGGCGCCCATGCGGATCGCCTTGAGCTTGCGCGTCATCGCTTCACGGTCGTCGGCTAGGTTGGCCATGCCTATCCTCCTGTGCTCGTTCGCGTCGCCAAGGGAAACGGCGAAATCGGGCATGCGTTTGGCGGCGCCCCTTCAACTCTGCCGTAGCATGCGACACATTGGAAACGCACTGTAATAGACTTTTCGTCATATCGCGCTGAGGTCCGACCGGAGTGACGCATGAGTGATGACGCCCGCCAGCACGCGCCGTCGGCGGCGCGCAATCGCGATCCGATCTGGGCGGTGCTGCGCTCCGAACTGCCGGCGTGCGGGCTTGTGCTCGAGGTGGCGAGCGGATCGGGCGAGCATACCGTGCACTTTGCCGAGCTCGCCGGCCCGGGCCTCGTCTTTCAGCCGAGCGATCCCGATCCGCAGGCGCGCGCCAGCATCGACGCGTGGGCGGCGGCGGCGGGCCAGGCCAACATCCTGCCGGCCATCGCCCTCGACGCCGCCGCCGACGTCTGGCCGATCGCGCGCGCCGATGCCGTCGTGTGCATCAACATGATCCACATCGCGCCGTGGGCGTCGGCCATCGGGCTCGTGCGCGGCGCCGCGCGTGTGCTGCCGCCGGGCGGACTGCTGTTCCTCTATGGCCCGTACAAGCGCGACGGGCGTCACACGGCGCCGAGCAACGCGGCGTTCGACGCGGACCTGCGCCGCCGCAACCCCGCCTGGGGCGTGCGCGACCTGGAAGCCGTTGCCGGCCTCGCCACCGCCGCCGGCTTCGCGGCGCCGGCCATCGCGACGATGCCGGCCAACAACCTCTGCGTCCGCTTCCGCCGCCAAGATTGAACCGCGGACAAACGACGAGACCTTCCAGTCCCGTACGTAACAACCGGCGCGCGCGCATGCGTGCCAAGGATGACCTCGTAGAAGCTCGTCACATCCGGCATCGGATAAAAAGGGGTCGTCAATGTTTCGGTCAATCAGTCCACTCATGAGCCTTCTCATGCGCTTAGCGAGCTTTCGCGGCAGGGTGGGCCGCTGCGATTTCTGGGCGATATTTCTATTCACGGCTGCAGTCTCGGTTGTTTTGTGGGTCCATCCGGCCCCGGTAGTTTCAAGCGCAGCCATTCAAGTCAAAAGGTTCTTCTTCGCCATTCTTCTTCTTCAGGTGATTTCGCCACTTATCTTGGCGTCCTATACGTCCCGTCGACTGCACGATCTGGACAAGCCCGGCTGGTGGACCGCTCCATTCCTGGCCGCGTTGCTATCGCTCGCGGTCATCTGGACGCCGGCCGGTCAATCAGCCCTCAAGTCGCTTGCCGGCGCTGGAGCGCTTGCACCCATGTACGCGCTGACCGTCCTTGCGGCGGGGATCGTGGCAGTATTTCTCTGTCTGCTGTCCGCCAAGGGCTCCGCCGGACTGAACAAACACGGTCGGCCTGCCGGCGATTTCGACCTGCCGTATTTGCTGAGCCTCTAAGCGGCTTCTGCACGCCAGCCAATCCGTCCCGCGCAGCAACGACCAACGCTTCGTAGCGAAGTCTTAGCCGCTGTCTCCTGCGTAACTGAACGCGCGCGGCAAGTACTCCAGTGTCGAATATCGGCAATGTTTCAAACACAGGGGTACTTTTCATGTCTTGCAAGACGACGAGCGGCTTCAAATCCGCGCTCATTATCACTGCGACGCTCTTCGCGCCGGCTCTCAGCAACGCGTCACCGGCGCTCGCCGAAACGCCAGCGGTGGTGCAAGATGCGGACGCGGTCACCGCTGCCCAAAACCTCATGCAGGCGATGGGATTCAAGACGACACTGCAGCCGCTGTTTGCCACCTTGGCTGACCGCATGAGGCTAGCGGTAGCCGCCGACCCGGCGCTCAGAGGTACACCCCTCGATGTTCGTCAGCTCACGCTTCAGCTCTGCAATCAGGGTGAGGATGATCTCCTTGCCGATGTCGCCAAGTACTACGCAACGCGCTTCACTGCCGATGAGCTGCGGGGGGCCCAGACGTTCTACGCCTCGCCGGTCGGGGCGCTGTTTCTGGCTTTCAATCGGGAGCAACTCGCCAGCACCTCCACACGCGAAAGCGCCAGTTCCGCATTCATGCAGCGATTCACCGCCGACCAGCGCCTGGCGATTGTCAGATTCTTGAGCGGTGACGTGGGACAGAAAATGCTGCGCCTGCAGCCTGAGCTGACGACGAAGATAAAGGAAATCGCGGGCGAATGGGGCTTAAAGATCGGCTTCGACATCGAGCGCGCGATCCGCAGCAACCGGCAATCAAAGCTGAGCTAAGCCGCGTGGCCGGTGCGGCCGTCGTTTTGGTGACGGGGCGACTCAACTAGACTGCGCCGCATGGGCCAGGTGTCACCGACCTTTCCGACGCTGCGCCGGTGGCGAGGCATGAGCGAAAGCGAGCAGGATGCCCTGCTCAACAAGATTGAGGCGCGCCGCCGATGGCGCGTCATCAGATCGCGCGCCATCCTCGCCATCTTGTGCGTCGGCTCCGTGGCGGCCGGTATCGCTCTCTTCGCCGCCGCCTAGATCCGCCGCAGAGGGAGCCGGGCAGCTCTTCCCCGCCCGGCCCCGCTGCGCCCCGCAGCCCCTTCGCTTCCTGTGCCTCCGGCGTCGTCGCCAACGTTTCCCAATCGCCGGCGCGTGGAATCGTAACCGGCTGCTGGCATGCTGCGCGCCGCTATCGCAAGGGAGTAGGCCATGACCCGCAACGTCGTCCTCATTCACGGCGCCTTCTGCGGCGGCTGGTGCTTTGCCGACATCATGCCGACGCTGGCGCAGCGCGGCTGGAGCTGCCAGGCGCCCGACCTGCCGTTTCATGTGCCGGGGCCGACGCGCCCGCCCGATGCGCCGCTCGCCAGCCAGAGCATCGCCGACTACACGTGCGACATGACCGCCTGCATCGCCCGCTTGCCCGGGCCGCCGGTGATCGTCGGCCACTCCATGGGCGGGCTCATCGGCCAGCAGCTCGCCGCGCAGGGCCTGGCGCGGGCACTGGTGCTGCTCGCCCCGGCGGCGCCCTGGGGTGTGCTGCCGTCGACGCAAGCGGAGATGACGCTGGCCAAGGGCCTCATGCGGGCTTCGCCCTTCTGGGACAAGGCGCTCAACCCCTCGTTCGAAGTGGCGAAGGGGGATTCGCTCGCCGGCCTCGATCCGCAAGCGCAGCAGCGCATCTTCGACATGTTCAGCGCCGAGTCCGGCCTCGCGCTGTTCGAACTGTTCTTCTGGATGTTCGACCAGCAACGCACGACCGCCGTCGACGCCGCCAAGGTGACATGCCCGGTGCTGGTCGTCTCCGGCTCCGACGACAAGGTCATCTCGCCGCTCACCGGCCGCAATGTCGCTGCCCTCTATGCCAACGCCACGTTCGAGGAGGACCCGGGCCGCGGACATTTCCTCATTATGGAGGACGGCGCCGCCGAGCTCGCCGCCCGCTGCGCCGATTGGATGGCAGCGGTCACCAAATGACGCCACGCCAGTGGCCCCGGCAGCCGCTCCGAGGCTATGATCGCCGCCGCGGCGCGAACGGCGCCGCCCCGATGAGGTGACCGCCCTGCGCTCGTTCCCACTCCATATCCTGCTCGCGGCGGCTCTGCTGTTTGTGGCGGTGGCGCTGCGCATCGCCGACCCCGAGCCGGTGGCGCGGCTGCGGCTGGCCGTATTCGACACCTATCTCGACCTTTCGCCTCGCCAAGTCGACCCGGCGCTGCCCGTGCGCATCGTCGACATCGACGACGCCTCGCTTTCGCGCATCGGTCAGTGGCCATGGCCGCGCACGCGCCTCGCCGAGATCGTCGACAAGCTGAAAGCCGCCGGCGCGCGCACCGTCACGCTCGACCTCATCCTCGCCGAGCCTGACCGCCTGTCGCCCGCCGAGTTCGCCAAGCTGTTCGCCGGCCAGCCGGACCTGGCACCGCTGGTCGGACAGGCCTCGCAACTGCCGTCGAACGACGAACGTCTCGCGGCTTCCATCGCCGGGGCACCGGTCACCATCGGCCTTGCCGGCGAGACCGCCGGCGACAAGCCGCCGCCCAGGCCGCACGCCAGCTTCGTCATCGCCGGCGATGATCCGCTGCAGTTCGTGCCGAAGTTCAGGGGGACCGTCGACAGCCTGCCGGTGCTGACCCAGGCCGCGCGCGGCCTTGGCGCCGTCAACTGGTTGCCCGAGCGCGACCAGGTCGTGCGCCGCGTGCCGCTGCTGCTGTCGATCGCCGGCACGCTCTATCCCTCGTTGCCGCTGGAGACGCTGCGCGTCGCCTTGAACGAGACGACGCTGTTCGTGCGCTCCTCGGGCGGCAGCAGCGTCACCGCTTTCGGCCAGCGCACCGGCATCGAGCACGTGCGCGTCGGCCAGACGGTGCTGCCGACCGACGGCGACGGCGAGCTCTGGCTGCGCTTCACGCGCCCCGACGCGCGGCGCTACATCTCGGCGCATCGCGTTCTCGACGGCACGCTCGACGCCAAGGAGGTCGCCGGCCGCGACATTCTCGTCGGCACCAGCGCCGTCGGGCTGCTCGACCTGCGCGCGACACCGCTCGATTCCGCCGTGCCCGGCGTCGAGGTGCACGCCCAGGCGCTGGAGCAGATGCTCAACGGCGATCATCTCAGCCGCCCGCCCTTCGCCACCGGCCTGGAGCTCGTCTATCTCGTCGTTGCCGGCGCGGCGCTGGCCTGGCTGATCGGGCGGCTCGGCGCCATCGGTGCGGCGGTCATCGGCGCCGGCGCCGTGCTGGTGGTCTTCGCGGTGTCGTGGCTGGCCTACGTCAACGCCGGCTACCTGCTCGACCCCGTTTATCCGTCGATCGCGCTGCTGCTCGTCTATCTCGCCACCTCGCTCACCGGCTACATCGCCACCGAGCGCGAGCGCAGCCGCGTGCGCTCGGCCTTCGGGCACTACGTCGCCGCGCCGCTGGTCGAGGAGCTGGCGCGCAACCACGACAAGCTAAAGCTCGGCGGCGAGACGCGCGAGGTGACGGTGCTGTTCGCAGACGTGCGCGGCTTCACCCACATCGCCGAGGGGCTGACGGCCGAGGAGCTGATCGCTTTCCTCAACCGGCTGTTCACGCCACTGTCCGACATCATCCTGGAAGAGCGCGGCACCATCGACAAGTACATGGGCGACGCGGTGATGGCCTTCTGGAATGCGCCGCTGCGCGAGGAAACGCACGCCGCCAGCGCCTGCCGTGCGGCCCTGCGCATGCAGGCGCAGTTGGGGCGCCTCAACTCTCTGTGGGCCGCCGAGGCGGCGGCGCGCGGCGAGGCGGTGGCGCAGGTGCAGCTCGGCATCGGCCTCAACACCGGCGATTGCTGTGTCGGCAATGTCGGCTCGCCGCAGCGCTTCGACTATTCGATCCTCGGCGATGTGGTGAACATCGCTTCGCGCCTCGAGGGCACCACCAAGACCTACGGCGTGCCCATCATCGCCGGCGAGAAGACGGCGCTGGCCGCGCCGACGCTAGCCTTCCTCGAGATCACCTCGGTGAAGGTTCGCGGCAAGGACCGCCCCGAGCGCATCTATGCGCTGCTCGGCGCGGAGGACGTCGAGCGCTCGGACGACTTTGCCAGGTTGAGCGGGGCGCATGCCCGGCTGTTGGCGGCGCTCGCCACCGCCGATGCGGCGGCGGCACGGTCGGCGCTCGCCGAATGTCGCGACCTCGGCGGGGCAACGCTGTCGCGCCTCTACGACAACTTCGAGCGGCAGCTCTCTGAGGCTATGCCCGCCACCATCAGCGCTTAGATCGCCTCGTCGTTGCGGCCAGACGTCCGGACGCCAATGCTTTACCTGCCGCGGCGGCTTGACCTTCGGTGCGGGCTGACTACATCAGGCTAGGGGCGCTTGGGTTATGAGGGACATCATCCGCGCATGACCATCCGCGACACGACGGCCGGCTATGGGCTGCCGACGCGCATCGTCCACTGGCTGATGGCCGTGGCGATCGTCGGCCTGTACGTGCTCGGGCTGTGGATGGTCGAGCTCAACTATTATAGCCCCTACTACCGCTCCGCCCCGGACCTGCATCGCAGCGTCGGCATGCTGCTGTTGGGGCTGCTCGTCGTCCGCTTCGGTTGGCGCCTGTTCAACGACAAGCCGAGCGATGCCGAGCTGTCCGCTTTCGAGCGCTTCGCCGCGGCGATCGTGCATTGGGGATTCTACCCGCTGTTGCTGGCGCTGATGGTGAGCGGGTATCTGACGTCCACTGCCGACGGGCGCCCCATCGAGGTCTTCGACTGGTTCAGCGTTCCAGCGCTCATTCACGACAAGGGCATGGAGAAGACGGCGGGTGAGCTCCACGAGCTGCTCGCCGACATCACCATGGCGGTCGTCCTCGTGCACGCGATCGCCGCACTCAAGCATCACTTCTGGGACCGCAGCCGCGTGTTGGCGCGCATGTGGTCCGGATCCATAGACGACAAATAGGCCCATTCAGGAGTTCGCCGTATGCAGCTGTCCCCCGCCTCGCTCGCCCTCATCGCCGCGCTTCTGACGTCCGCCCCGGCGGGCGCGGCCGACTACGTCATCGACACCGACAAGGCGCACGCCTCCATCAATTGGAAGATCAAGCACCTCGGCTTCAGCTGGTTGCGCGGCCGCTTCGATACGTTCAAGGGCACGTTCGCGTTCGACGCGGCCAAGCCGGAAGCCTCCAAGGTGAAGGTCGAGGTCGACACCAACAGCATCAACTCCAATCACGCCGAGCGCGACCAGCATCTGCGCGGCAAGGACTTCCTCGACACCGCCCAGTTCCCCACGGCGACCTTCGAGAGCACCGGGGTGAAGCTGAACGGCGACAAGGCGACGATCACCGGCAAGCTGACCCTGCGCGGCGTCACCAAGGAGATCGTCATCGAGGCGGCGCGCGTCGGCGGCGGCACCGATCCGTGGGGCGGGTCGCGCGAAGGCTTCACCGGCACGACGACCCTGCCGCTCAAGGATTTCGGCATCAGCTACAACCTGGGGCCGGCGGCCACAGCCGTAGAGTTGACGCTCGATATCGAAGGCGTCCGGCAATAGGACAACTGTCGCGCCAACGTCACTCGGCATTAACCGAGGTAATTGGTCAGGCGACAGAGCATCCCTAAAAAACCCTTTGCAACAAGGGCTAAGTAACCCCGCGCGTGAGAGTGTCGCAGGGTACGAGGTCACAGATTCGCGAGGGGGCATCCCTGGCGGGCCCGGCCGCGCACATATCTGCAAGGGGCGGATGGCCCCAGGAGCGACACTTGCCAGCCGCGCCGACGCCCACGCCACCGACGACGAGCGACGGCCCCGACAATCACCGGGGCCGCAGTGTGCCGTCGCGCCGTCTCGCAAAGACCATTCGCGAGCACGACGTCAAGGGTGAGCGCGCCATCGCCCTGGCACAAGCCGGCATCGCCGGGCTCATGCTTGTGCTGCACACGGTCGGCATGCCCGGCATCCCCCACCTGCATGGGTGGGGTCTCGTCGCCCTCGCCGCGCTCGTCGTCAGCTCGGCCGTGCGTTGGGCGCTGACGACCGACGCCAAGCTACCGGAATCGTGGCTCGATGCCTTGAGCGTCCTTGACGTGGGCATCGTCATCGCGGTCATCTGGAGCTACCAGTTCGGCTTCGACACGTCGGCCAGCGTCATCATCAAGCCGCCGGCCTTCGCCATCCTCCTGCTCATCGTCGGCGTGCGCGCGCTGCGGTTCCATCCGCGCCCCATCGTCATCACCGGCCTTGCTGCCGTGGCCGGGTGGAGCCTGCTCGTCTGCACGGCGTGGCTGACCGCAGGTGCCGCGGCGCTGACGTCCGACTTTTGGAGCTACCTGGTAGCGCTCCAGAGCCTTCCCGCCGCCGAGATCGTGCGCCTTGTGGCGCTGGCCACACTCGTTGCCGTTCTGGCCATCGGAACGCAAAGCGCGCGCCGCGTCCTCGGCCGGGCGGCGCATGCCACGGACTACAGCGAAGCACTGGAGTCGGCGCGCCAGCATCTCGACCAATCGGCGCACGCGCGCGAGCGGGCCGAGAATGCGCTCGCCGCGCTCGATGCGCGCGACGCCGAGCTGAGCGACCAGAACCGGTTGTTCAATGCCGCCCTCGATAAGATGTCCCAGGGTCTGTGCATGTTCGACCAGAACCAGAACCTGCTCGTGTGCAACGACCGCTATATCGAGATGTACGGCCTGTCGAAGGATCTTTCCAAACGCGGCACGCCGTTCCGCACGATCATCGAGAGCCGCATCGATCGGGGTCTGTTCGTCGGTGACAATCCCAAGGCGTACCTCGACGAGCGCCTGGCGTCGGCGCGCGAGGCGGTCCGCAATACGCGCCTTCACGAGCTGAGCGACGGGCGCGTCATCGCCATTACGCACGAGCCGCTGGAGGGCGGCGGTTGGGTGGCGACGCACGACGACGTCACGCACCTGCGGCGCATCGAGGCGAAGCTGTCGCACATGTCGCGCCACGACGCGCTCACCGATCTGCCGAACCGGCTGCAATTGCGCGAGCGCATGCAGCAAGTGCTCTCCGGCGACGCTATGGAGGGGCGCTACCTCATTGTGCTGCTGCTGGAGATCGACCGGTTCAAGGAGGTCAACGACGCCGTGGGACCTTCGGTCGGCGATGCATTGCTGCAGAGCATTGCCCAACGGCTTCGCCGCCGGCTTGAAGGCACGGATATGATTGCGCGCATCGGCGGTGACGAGTTCGTCGTCCTGCAGCTGGCCGACGAGCCGGCTGCGGCGGCCGATGCTCTCGTCAAGCGCGTGCACAGCGTGCTGAGTACGTCGTTCGACGTCAACGAGCATTCGGTCTCGATCACCGTCAGCGTCGGCGTCGCCATCGGTCCGGTGGACGGCACCGAGCCCGACGAGCTGCTGAAGAACGCCGATCTGGCGCTCGGACGCGCCAAGGTCGACGGTCCCGGCAACTCACGTTTCTTCGAGCGCGAGATGGACGAGCGCATGCGCGCGCGCCACAAGCTCGAGCATGACATGCGGGTTGCCCTGCGCGAGGGCCAGTTCGAGCTCTACTATCAGCCGCAGCTCAATCTCGAACGCGGGGATATCAGCGGCTTCGAGGCACTCCTGCGCTGGAACCATCCCGAGCGCGGGCTGATCCTGCCATCAGAGTTTGTGCCGCTCGCCGAGGACACGGGCTTCATCGTGCAGCTCGGCGAGTGGGCGCTGCGCCAGGCGTGCGAAGAGGCATCCTCATGGCCGCGGGGACTGCGCGTTGCCGTCAATCTGTCGATCGCCCAGTTCCGCTCCGGCGCGGTCCGCCAGTCGGTGATCGCGGCGCTGGGCGGGTCGGCCCTGTCGCCCGGCCGCCTGGAGTTGGAGATCACCGAGTCCGTCCTCATGCAGGAGGACCACCGCGTCGTCGAGGTGCTGGAGAGCCTGCAGGACATCGGCGTCGGCCTGGCGCTCGACGATTTCGGCACCGGCTTCTCCTCGCTCAGCTATCTGACGCGCATTCGCTTCGACAAAATCAAGATCGACAAGCACTTCATCAGCGAGCTGCGTGGCGATCCGAACAGCTCGCTGGCGGTATTGCGGTCGGTGGTGGCGTTGGCCAAGAGCCTTGGAATCGCGACGGTGGCCGAGGGCGTAGAGACCAAGGAGCAGCTCGATCGCGTGCGCCAGGAAGGCTGCACCGAGGCGCAGGGCTTCTACATCGGCCTGCCGATGGATGCCGACGCAGTCGCGAAGCTGCTCGCCGGTCGCAAGCAGCGCGCGCCGCGTCCGTCAAAACGCGCGTCCTGACACCCCGCCGTCACCGATCCGAGTTGACCGGCCACGGCCACGCTTCCTCATGACCGCCCTCGGTGTCGAGGCCGGCCTCGAAAAAGTCGAGCCCCATGGGCGGCGGCGGATTGGGTTCACCGACCGGGCGCTGTGGCATCCCGTCCGGTTGCTGCGTCGGCAAGGCGAGACCAAATGTCCTCGACGCCGCGGCCGGCGTCATGATGAGAGGCAGCGATAGCAGCACGATGAACCCGGAACGAAACATAGTGCGATCTCCGAAGGCCAGTTCGGCTTGCTACGACGGTGCCGATTAAAGAAGGGTCGGAGGGAACGTCGGCAGTTGATGCAATTACTGATGGTGCGGTATTTGCTGTGTGCTCGCCGGTCCCGCTGCCGGTCGGCCGCGCAAAATGCGAGACGAGGATCGAAGGTATTTTTTCAGGGCGGTCGTATAGGATCGGCGGACGGGAGAGGAACCGCGATGGCAAAAGCCGGCCAGTTGGCAACGATCGCCGATGCGACGGCGCTGGAAATCTTTCAGAACCAGTGGGACGTCTATCGCAAGTTCCTCAAGTACGATTATCTGTCGAACGCCGCGGCTGCAGCCGCGTTGCGTGCATTTCTTACCGGCGAGGTGGCGCGTCCGTATCGGTTTCTCGATCTCGCTTGCGGCGACGCCAGCGGCATCGTTCCGGCTCTGGCGGAAACGCCGATCGAGCAGTATCGCGGCGTCGACCTTTCGGCCCCGGCGCTGGCGCTGGCAAAGGACAATCTGGGCGCGCTTCCCTGCACGGCTATGCTCGACGAGGCTGATTTCAGCACGGCCATGCGCGGCCAGCGACAGGCCGCAGACATCGTGTGGATCAGTCTCTCGCTGCACCACCTCGATACTGATGCCAAGCTCGCCTTCATGCGCGAGGTTCGGCAAGGCCTCGAGCCGGGCGGCGCCTTCCTGATCTACGAGCCGACGCGACGCGACGGCGAGGACCGACCCGCCTACCTCGATCGCTTCGAGGATATCGGGCGGCGCGCGTGGACCGAGCTCACACCACTGGAGTTTGCCGATGCGCTGAAGCACGTGCGCACCTGCGATCTGCCCGAGACGGTGTCGGCGTGGGAACGGCTCGGGCGCGAGGCCGGATTTGCCTCCTCGCGCGAGCTCTACAAGTCGCCGACCGATCTCTTTCGGCTGTTCCTCTACCGGCCTTGAGCTGCCTTGCTTTTTTCACAAGCAGACGCCATATACCCGTTGCCGGTGCGATCCGAGGTGGACCGCGCCCTCACGTTTTGGACTGAGATTGAGCGCGCCACCGGCCGTTTGCCTTACCCAATGACTGAGACCCTGCGCGATGGCGTGCCGCGCAGCGATTGGCTTTATCAGTGCGCCGGTTGGAAAAATACACTTATGGATCGTATTACTGGCACCGTGAAGTTCTTCAACTTCTCCAAGGGCTTTGGCTTCGTGCAGCCCGCCGATGGCTCGAAGGACGTCTTCCTTCACGTGAGTGCGCTTGAGCGCGCCGGCATCAACGGCCTCAACGAGGGCGACAAGATCACCTTCGTCGTCGAGGACGATCGCCGCGGCCGCGGCAAGCAGGCCGCCCAGGTTGAGCTGGCCTAACGTCCCCCCGACGTTGTCCAAGTCAGAATGCCGCCGGGTTCCCCGGCGGCATTTGTTGTTTTGCGGATCGCCTTACGCCGTGGGACGGCGGGCGATGATGGCGACGCTTTCGACGACCTCGGGAAATTTCCCGTCGGGCGCGATGGCCAGCATGCGCTCGCGGACCTGCGCCTCGTAGGAGGAGCGTCCGTCATCGCCGAGCGCTGCCGGCGAGTTGGCCGAGAAGGATAGCGCCCGCGCCACGATCTCTTCGAGCTTCGGCGTGCGCGCCTCGAACACAGAAATGCGTTCGACCTCGCTGAAGGCGCTGCGCATGAGCACGCTGGTGTGCTCCTCCCAGGCGTGGCTCTTGCGCCAACGGTAGAAGTCATCGAAATGGCCGTGCGCCTTGCGCAGTTCCTCGAAGGCCTGGTGCCAATTGTTGCCGCCGCTGGGATGCAGCTCGGTATTGACGAGGGCGACGGCGCCGCCCGGCGCTATCAGCGTATCGAGCCGCTGCAACGTCGCCGCCCGATCCATCCAGTGGAAGGCGCGGGCAATGGTGACAAGATCGAGTGGCGCCAGATCGTCGCCAAGATCGAAGGACGAGCCGACCCGCCATTCGACCGGCAGACCGGCGAGCGCCGCCGCTTGTTCCGCTGCGGCGATCATCGCCGCATCGGCGTCCATGCCGATCGTCGTTCCGCAATAGCGCGACAGCGGCAGTGTCAGCGAGCCGGGGCCGCAGCCCAGATCCAGCACACGCGAGCTGGCGTCGAGGCTGGTCTCGTGCGCCAGCTTGGCGATGAGACGCTGCGCGTAAGCCGGGCGCCCGTTGATGTAGTGCGGGATCGCCGAGCTGAAGCGGTCGGGCACGTAGGGGGCGATCCGTGTCATGCGCGGCACCGCGTTTGAGAGGCCGATGCAGACGCTAGGTAAGGCACGGTGCGGCTCCGGGCAATGGCGAGGCGTGCCTTTCCTCAGGCCGCCGAGGAGCTCGTCGATGCCGGCATCGACGCGGCGCTCGCGTGTCTCAGCAGCACGGTCGCCTCCGCGGCCGACAGGATCGGCGCGAAGAACGGGCCTTGGGCCTGCTCGCAGCCGGCGGCCATCAGGAATGTCGCCTGCGCTCGCGTCTCGACGCCCTCGGCGATGACGTCGGCGCCAAGCTCGCGTCCCACTTGCACGCTGGCGCGCACGGCGCGCGCGCTGGCCTCGTTGCTCAACGCGCCGACGATGAGGTGGCGGGGCAGCTTCAATCTCTGCACGGGCGCATGCGCCAGATAGCCGAGGCACGAGTAGCCGTCGCCGAAATCGTTGATGGCCATGCGGAAGCCGAGATCACGCAACGAGTCTAGCGTCGCCGCGTGGCGCTGCGCTGCATGCATGAGCACGGGCTCGCTGAACTCCAGCTCTATCTGCCGCGGCTCGATGCCGTGCTTATCGAGACACGTCTTGAAACTGCCGACGATGTCGGCGGCCGCCTTGAGCTGGCCGCCGGAAATGTCGATGGCGACAATCGGCGCCTCCAGCCCATGATCCTGCCACACCCGCAATTGGCGGCAGACTTCGTTCAGCGCCCAATCGCCTACGGCGAGGATGGTGCCGGCGCGCTCGGCAATGGGAATGAACACGGATGGCTTGACGATGCCCCGCGAGGGATGGTTCCAGCGCACCTTCGCCTCGAGGCTGACGATGCGCCCCGTCGCGATCTCAACCTGCGGCTGATACATGAGTTCCAGCTCGCCGCGCGCCATGGCCAACTGCAGCTCGCGCGCCAGCAGGACGCGCGTGTGCACTTGCCGGTCGAGGTCGGCGTCGTGGAAGCGATAGCGGTTGCGGCCGTCGTCTTTGGCCCGATAGAGGGCGAGATCGGCCTGCACCATGACGTCAGTCGGGGTATTCGTCGTCGCCGTCGTCTGCGCGATGCCGATGCTGGCGGTGACGGCGACGTCGTCGTGGCCGATGGCGTACGGCGCGGCGATGACGGTGCCGATCTTCTCGGCCAGCGCTCCGGCATCGGCAGGGCCGGCGATGTTCGTCTGCAGGACGGCGAACTCGTCGCCACCGAAGCGGGCGACGAAATCGCTTTGCCGCACAGCCTTTCTCAGGCGATCGGCGACCTCAACGAGCAACGCATCGCCCGCCGCGTGTCCAAGCGTATCGTTGATGTCCTTGAAGCCGTCGAGGTCGAGGAACAGTACCGCCAGTTCCGATTGTTCGCGATTGCGCGTACGCAGCGCAGCGTCGAGATGATCGAGAAACGTGCGGCGGTTGGCAAGGCCCGTCAGTGGGTCTTCGCGTGCCAGCGCGGCGATACGCGCGTTGGCCGCGTCGAGCTGATGCGCGAGGCGCACGTCGATGGTAAGGATCAACATGGTGGCGGCGAGGAAGGCGAAGGTCGAGGCAGCGACGGCGACGGCCAGCCATTGCTGATCGACCTGCGTGCCCGGCGCCGTGCAGATGGTTCCCGGAGCGAAGACAGCCGCATGCATGCCGACGTAGTGCATGGCGCAGATGCCGGTGCCCATGGCGAGCGCGCCAAGCAGCCGCTTCCACATCGCGTTGGCCATCACCTCGCTACGCAACATGAAAGCGAGCGCCAGCGCCAAGCCGGAGGCGGCCACGGCGATGGCGATTGAGGCGGCCACCAGCGAGGTGTCGTAGGTGAGGGGCGGCGCGATCTCCATGGCCGCCATGCCGGTGTAGTGCATGAGGGCGATGCCGAGGCCCATGGCGATGGCCCCGATGCCGAGGGTCCAGGCTCCGAGCACGCGCTCGCTGACGATGTAGAGCGCAAATCCGGAGACGACGATGGCGATGGCCAGCGAGGCGACGGTCGTCTGCAGATCGTAGGACATGGCGATGGGCAGCTTGAACGCCAGCATGCCGACGAAGTGCATCGACCAGATACCGGTACCCATCGCAATGGCGCCGCCGGCAAGCCAGTAGGCGGCCGACCAACCCTTGGTGCTGGCAATGTGCGCCGCCAGCGCGAACGCCACGTAGGAGGCCGCGACGGCAACGACGAATGAGAGCCCGACGAGCTCTAGCGAGTAAGTTCCGGTCATGTCCGAGGCGCGCGGCCGTTTCTGCTGCTGTGGCAGGGAATTGCCGCTGCGGAGATCACCGACTGCGGCAGGCCATCATTCTTTACCCGGAACGATTTACACGGCCTTATGGGCCCGGCTTAAATGCAGCGAATTTGGCTAAATACACGAAGGTCACTAGTGAACCGGCCGGACGGCGGCGATGATGTTGGTCTGCACGACACCCTCGGCCGGAGAGATTTTCTCCAGGATGGCGGCGTTGGCCTGCGCGCTCGTCTGACAGTCGAGTTGGGCGACGAGCTTGTCGTTGGCGAGAACGACGACGTTGGCGAACTTGCAGTCGCCCAGCTCCAGCGCCTTCAGCTTGTCGACGGTATCGGCGGCATTGGCCGCGCGCAGCAATTCAATGAAGAGGTAGACGTTCACCATGATGTCGCTCCCGGCACGGCCGTGTACGGCCCACAGGTAAACGTGGGCGGACCCGAACGGATCCGCTCAGCGGAGCGATCTCAGTCGATGGCGGGGAGGTGCCGTCAGCCCTTGGCGGCTGCCTTGGCACCGCGCTTCAGGCCGGCAAGCTTCTTCAAACGCTTGCGGGCGGCGGCGGTATTGCCTTGGATGCGCGTCTTGGTCGTCCGCGGGATGGCGCGACGCGCCTTCTTCTTGCGGGTCTCGACATTGCGGAGGCTGCGTGTGCTGCTGCTCATGGCCTTCACCAAAATTGATGGATTTGGCGCTTGCTGCCGCGACGGCCCTCGAAGCGCGAAGTGGCTCGTCTAAGTCATTATGGGGTGTGGCGCAAGGCCCGGCGCCGCTGGGTGACATAAAACCGTAACAAGACTCCCTTAGCCGATCCGGTCGGACCGCCCGGCTGGGCAATTGCCGGCGCAAACGCCAGACGAGGAAGCATGGCCTCAACACAGGACGCGATTGCCGTTGAGGATGCGCCGCTGCGGCGCCAACGCAACAAGCGTCTGCGCCAGGCCGTGCATCGCCACAAGGCGGTGACCCGCCGAGGCATCCAGGAGCGTTTGTTCACACTCGCTTTCAGTGGCCTCGTCTACCCGCAGATCTGGGAAGACCCGGTCGTCGACCTCGAGGCGCTGAACCTCAAGGAGGGTGAGCATCTCGTCGCCATCGCTTCCGGCGGCTGCAACGTGTTGAGCTACCTCGCCGCCGCGCCCGTGTCCGTCACCGCCATCGATCTCAATCCGGCGCACGTTGCCCTCAACAAGCTCAAGCTAGCGGCGTTGGCGCACCTGCCGGACTACGCGGCATTCCGCACCTTCTTCGCCGAAGCCAACCGGCAACAGAACATCGAAGCCTATTTCGATTATCTGCGCCCGCATCTCGACGCTGCGACGCGCAACTACTGGGAATCGCGCGATCGCATCGGCCGTCGGCGCATCGGCTACTTCGGCACCAACGTCTATCGCCACGGATTGCTCGGCAACTTCATCGGCGCCGGGCACCTGTTGGCGCGCGCACACGGCAAGAATCCGCGCCGCCTGCTTGCAGCGAGGACGCTCAGCGAGCAGCGCCGCATCTTCGACAGCGAGCTGGCGCCGCTGTTCCGCAAGCGGCACATCCGCTGGCTGCTCGACAAGCCGTCGGCGCTGTTCGGGCTCGGCATTCCGCCGTCGCAGTTCACGGCGCTGAAGGGCAACGAGGCCAGCATGGCCGACGTGCTGCTGGCACGGCTGCAACGGCTCGCCTGCGACTTCGACCTCAAGGACAACTACTTCGCCTGGCAGGCGTTCGGCCGTCGCTATGCCACCAACGAGCGCGCGCCATTGCCGCCATATCTGCAGCGCGAGGCCTTTGCGCGGCTGCGCAAGCGGGCGTCCGACATGACCGTCGTGCACGCCTCGTTCACCGAGCATCTTGCCGCCCGGCCGTCGGCGTCGATCGATGCCTACGTATTGCTGGATGCGCAGGATTGGATGACCGACGAACAGCTCGGCGCGCTGTGGAGCGAGATCTCGCGCACGGCGCGGCCCGGCGCCCGCGTCATCTTCCGCACCGCCGGCGAGGAAACGATCCTGCCCGGCCGCGTACCGGGCGCCATTCTCGAGCGTTTCGTTTATGACCGGGACCGCTGTCGCCAGCTTACTGCGAAGGACCGCTCGTCGATCTACGGCGGCTTCCATCTCTATTCACTGGCCGTCTGAGGAATAGCGCGTGGCCAATCCGGGCGTGTCGGCCGCTCAGCACATGGACGCGATCTACCGCTACCAGCGGTACGTCTACGATGCGACGCGCAAGTTCTATTTGCTAGGCCGCGACCGCGTCATCGACGAGCTGGCACCCCCGCCCGGTGGCCGCGTGCTCGAAATCGCCTGCGGGACGGGGCGCAACCTCATCGCCGCCGCGCGCCGCTATCCCGGGGTGCGCTTTTACGGTTTCGATATCTCTACGGCGATGCTGGAGACCGCGCGCCGCCAAGTGCGCAAGGCAGCGCTCGACGATCACATCCGCGTTGCTCATGGCGACGCGACCGACTTCTCGCCCGCGGGGATGTTCGGCACTCCTGCCTTCGACCGCATCTTCATCTCCTACGCGCTGTCGATGATACCGCCCTGGCGCGCGGCGCTGCAGCAGGCGCTCGGCGCGCTCGCCCCCGGCGGCCGGCTGTTGATCGTCGACTTCGGCACCCAATCGCGGCTGCCGCGCTGGTTCAAGCGCCTGCTGCGCGGCTGGCTGGCGCAGTTCTCGGTCGAGCCACGCGACGCGCTCGCCATCGAGCTGGCGCGCATCGGCGCGCTGTCGGGTTTCAGCGTTCGTCACGCGCAGCTCTATCGCGGCTACGCGGTGTATGCGGTGATCACCAAGGGCTGAGGCGCTTCAGTGGTGGGTCAGCCACTTGAGGCCGTAGAAGCTCGGCGCGATGACGCCCGCGGCCCAGAGAAAAGCGGATGCGATATTGGCGATCTGAAACTGCAGTTGCGGCATCCCTGCCATCCCGGCAATGACGGGAATGACGGCGCGCACCGGCCCGAAGAAATGGCCGAGAAACACGCCGAAGATTCCATAGTGCTCGAAGAACCGGTCGCCGCGGTCCATCATCTGCGGATAGTCGCGGAACGGCCAGATGCTGCGAATCTCGTCCTTGAAGTAGAAGCCGAGCCAGTAGGAGAGGGCGTAGCCGAGACATCCGCCGATCCATGCGGCGATAACCACGGCCCACACATCGACTCCGCTGGCACCCAGCAGCCCGCCGATGGCCACAAGGATCACGGTCGAGGGCAAGAACAGTGAAATGAATGCCAGGCTCTCGCCGAATGCGAGCACGAAGGCGACGGGAGCCGCCCACGCCTGATTGGCCTGCACGAAGGCGATGGTCGCGTCGATGTAGGGCTGCATATGGTTTACGCGTCTTTCCTACGATGGCGCGCTCAAGCCTTGCGGCACCGACGCTTCATTTCCGCGCCGAGCTCGCGCGAGACTTCGCTCGCCAGCATGATGCCGCGCGAAACCTGCGCCGGCGTGAGATTGCCGGCAGAGCGCAGCACGCCCGGGGCCCGGTCGGCCTCGTTCTTGCCGTGCGCCAGCTCATCACAGGTGAGGTCTTTCTTTTTGCTCTTCAAGGCGAAGAGACGCACACCCGAGGCATAGGCCTCGGCCGGCGCATGCGCCTTCACCCAGGCGCGGTCCTGATCATCGACGAGATAGCGCAGCGTACGCTGCCGCTTGGCGACGCAGTCGCTGGAGTCATCGACGCAGGTGAGACCCGAGCTAGACCCGGTGGTCACGTTGGGACCGGTACAACCCACAGGCGCGACAGGCGCAAAAAGCAAAAGCAGGACCGGAAGGTTCCGGCGGCGGTAAAGAATCATTCTCGCTCCTTGTCGGCGCGCCGTTACAGCCCGTAGAAGGCTCCCATGGCCACGTCAAGGCGAAACGGGCGGCCCCGCGAGGAAAGGTCTAAGCATGGCGCACGCAATCCGCATTCACGCCAACGGCGGACCGGAAATGCTGAAATGGGAGGCGGTCGACGTCGGCGAGCCGGGCGTCGGCGAGGTGCGGCTGCGACAGACCGCCGTCGGCCTCAACTACATCGACGTCTACCACCGCAGCGGCCTCTACAAGCTCGCCGGCTTCCCCGCCGTCATCTGCATGGAGGGCGCCGGCGTCGTCGAGGCTGTCGGCCCCGGCGTCGGCGATCTCAAGGCCGGCGACCGCGTCGCCTATGCCGGGGTGCTCGGCGCCTACGCCGACGTGCGGCTCGTCCCCGCCGATCGCCTCGTCAGGCTGCCGGATGCCATAGACGACGTCTCCGCCGCCTCGATGATGCTGCAGGGTATGACGGCGCGCTACCTGCTGCGGGAGACCTATCGCTGCACGCCTGAAACGGTGCTGCTGTTCCACGCGGCCGCGGGCGGTGTCGGCCTCATCGTCTGCCAGTGGGCGAAGGCGATCGGTGCGACGATGATCGGCACCGTGGGCTCGGACGAGAAGGCGCAGCTCGCCATGGCGGCCGGTTGCACGCACGTCATCAACTACCGCACTGAGGATTACGTTAAGCGTGTGCGCGAGATCACCGGCGGCGTCGGTTGCGATGTCGTCTACGACGGCGTCGGCAAGGACACGTTTCCATCCTCGCTCGACTGCCTGCGGCCGAAGGGTCTATGGGTGAGCTTCGGCAATGCGTCGGGCGCGGTGCCGCCGTTCGATCTGCAGATCCTTTCCGCCAAAGGGTCGCTTTACGCGACGCGGCCGACGGTGATGACCTATACGGCGCGGCGCGAGGATCTTCTCGCCAATGCGGCCGAGCTGTTCGACATGGTGTCGAGCGGCGCCATCGAGATCGTGCCGAGCCGCACCTATCCGTTAAGCGAGGCGGCGCAGGCGCATCGCGATCTGGAAGCGCGCAAGACGACCGGATCGATCGTTCTCATTCCTTGATGCACGCGACCGCACGCCTTCTGCAGCTATGGTTATCGGCCGGTAACCATGAGGGTGAAGATGTGCTTGCAGCCTGCGCAGAAGCGACCCGTTTGCGCCGATTTGATGCGAGTTTTCCGCTTGCTGTCACATCTGCGGGCCACGGCCATTTACCAGTTTTCATAAGCTCCCTGACATCCTCGTATCAGCGCTCGAGCGGGCACACCGCCGGCATGTAGGGGTACGGGCGGACATGGCACGACTGGAACTTGGATTTCACGGAATTGTCGAGAGCACGGACTACGGCTCAACGCCGGATGCTCTCTTCCAACTCGGCCTTATGTATTGCGTAGGCCGGGATGTGGAACTCGACCTCGTCGAGGCGCACAAGTGGTTCAATCTGGCGGCGATGCGCGGCAACGACGACGCCAAGCGCTACCGTTTCGAGATTTCCCGCGAGATGTCGAAGCCGCAGATCTCCCGTGCGCAGCGGCTCGCCCGCGAGTGGATCGCCAAACACTGAGCACCGTTGCGTGATGCGCGATCGCCGCTAGCAGTCGCCGAACAGCGAGGCGACGCAGTCCCACGTCTTCTTCATCGCGCTGCCGACCGCTTCGCCCGTCTCGGTGACGGCCTCGCCCGTCTTCTTGGCAAATTTCTCTACCGCGTTCGGCTTGGGCTCCTCGGGTGCCTCGGTCGTCTGCGGCGCGTGCGCGGGCGGCTGCTCCGGACCGGGCGGCGGCAGCGGAACGGGGGCGATATCCTTGCCCGGTGCCAACGGGGCTACCGGTGGAGCCGCCGTCGGCGTCCCTTCCAGCGGCGAGGCTTCGGGATCGCCGACGGTGAACATCACCGTGCGCGTTTCGCCGGGGCACGGCGTCGCCTGGCCACGGGTGGCGCTGCAGCTCGCATGGCCACCGGCCTTGGCCAGCTCGGTGATGCACAGGAATTGGCCGCGTGAGGAGCGTGACGCCATCGACGCCTCGCCGCCGATGAGGCAGCGATAGGCTGCCTCGGGCGAGGAGCACGTGACGCAGAATTCCTGCGCCAAGGCGCTCGTCGCAAGCGCCAAGACCGGCGCCACCGCCGCGAGAAGGAGATACCGCATGTGCATGCAAGCCACCCTGCCGGGTTCGGCCGATTTTCGGCCTTGTTTCCCTACTGGCTGAGGAAACGATGCGGCGACCATCGACAGGCGTCAAGGCCGATGGTGACGGGGCCCGCGATGCGCGGCTCGCGCGGCTTGCAATCGGACCACCCCGCCTCTATTAGGGCTCCTCCGGAGGAGACGTGGCCGAGAGGCTGAAGGCGGCGGTTTGCTAAACCGTTATACGCTTGTAAAGGCGTATCGAGGGTTCGAATCCCTCCGTCTCCGCCATTCCCTCCCATGCATCTTCACGATCGGTGCGGCGCACGCCCTAGTCCGGCGTGAAGTCGCATCCCATATCCATCCCAGACGAAACTCTCAGCGGTGGCGTTAGCGTGTCGGCTGGCGCGTGTTGGTCTGTAAGAAGATGGAGTGATGCCATGGGCATGAAGACACTGGCGGCGCTGGGTGTCGTCGCTTTGGTGGCGGCGATCCCAACGGGTGTTTCAGCGGATTCCTACTGGGAGGTCGAGGCGGCCCGGGCCAATGCGCGGGCCGGCGGTCCGACCAACGCGCGCGACGCCGAATTGCTCACCCGGTACGGCTGCCTAAGCGGGACGCGCAGCTCCTTCTGCCAACGCCAGTCCGGCGAAGTGCCGCGCCGCTACTATCGTTCCTCGCGCCGCTACCGCTGATCGGTCGCTTCGTTGCACATGACAAAACCCCGCCTCGGATGAGGCGGGGTTTTTCGCTTTTCGATGCCGCGCTTTTCCGCAACCGGCAAAGCAAAACCCCGGAGCTGGGGGCACCAGCACCGGGGGTGGGGTATGTTCATTTAGTCGGGCTTCGCTACTTGAGCGGGACAACCGGGTCGTGGCCGCCGAAGTGGTAGTTCAAGCCGACTTTGACGGTATCGATTTCGACGTCATGCCAGTTGCGGAAGACGTAGCCGATGGGCGAGGTTATGTCGCTGATGTTGGTCTGCGAGCCTTCCTCGGTGTCGAAATCGAAATGCAGGTACTCGGCTTTCAGGCTGAGATTTGATGTGATGTAGTGCTCGACGCCACCACCCAGCACCCAACCTTGGAGGCTGCCCGTCCCCTGCTTGGAGTATTCCGGGCGTGTGGTCGCCTGCTTGGCTTCGCCATCGGAGTAGGCCCAGCCTCCCTTGCCGTAGAGCAAGGTGTCGCCGAACGTGACGCCGAGGCGAGCCGTGATGTCGGCGTAGAAGCCACTGTCGACCGTCAGCGCCTGATAATGCGGTGAAGGCGCTGCGGACGGGATGCGTCCCTCGCCTTCGGGGTCGATATAGCCGAGGTCGCCCTCGATGCCGATCAGGAAGCTCCGGTAGGTCCAGTTATAGCCAGCGGTGGCACCACCGATGAAGCTGGCATCGAGGTCGTAGTTGAAGGGACCCGGATTGACGCCGTCGTTGGGATTGTCGCGAACCTGGACATCGCCCCATGCGCCGCCGACGTGAGCGCCAATGTAGCCGCCGTTGAAGTCCCCTGCCTGAGCGGCGCTTATTGCCGCAAGAAAAGCGAACGCAATAAAGTACTTACGCATGATACACATACCCCCACACGCACGAAACAAGATTCAGCAATAGCACTCAGCTCACAGAGAGTCTTACGTGAGCGGGGAACTTAAATCTTAAGTGACGTATCGGCCACAACTGCAATCGGAGCGGGAAAAACGCCCGCCTGACTGCGGTGGAATTGCCCGTACTTGCGGGCATGCGTGTCACAGGTCCGCATCCGCTTGCAGAGCCACGGGCGCCCCGACATTTCTTGCCGCCGCCGCGCGCACGCGTACCGGGATCGACTTGTACGCCGGCGTGCCGCTACGCGCGTCGTAGCTGTCGAGCGCGACAAGGGAATTGGCCTCCGGGTAGTAGGCCGCCGCGGAGTTTCGGGCGATGTCGAATTCGACCGCCGTGAGGTTGGCCAGCAGGCGGGGCTGCACATCGTCGCTTGCCGCGATCGCCTCCACGTCGACGAGGTCGCCGTGGCTTAGGCCGCGCGCCTGCAGGTCGTCCTTGTGCATGAAAATGACGTCGCGGCGGCCGCTGATGCCGCGATAGCGATCGTTGAAGCCGTAGATGGTCGTATTGTACTGATCGTGGCTGCGGATGGTGGCGAGCATCAGCGCTTCGGATTGCGCGGCGCGCGTATCGCAGTCGAGACCGTCGAAGACGATGAAGTTCGCCTTGCCGTTGGGCGTCAGCCATTCGCGATCCGAGGCAGCGATGTGGAGGCGGAAGCCGCCCGGTTCGCGCACCCGAGCATTGAAGTCGGCGAAGCCCGGGAAAACCTTTTCGATGGCGTCGCGGATCGTATTGTAGTCGGCGACGAAACCGTCCCAGTCGACCTTGCTGGTGGGCAGTGTCGCCTTGGCGATGCCAGCGACGATGGCCGGCTCGGACTTGAGATCGGGCGAGGCGGGCTGCAAGCGGCCGGCGGAAGCGTGCACCACCGACATCGAATCCTCGACCGTCACCGATTGGGGACCCGTTTCCTGCTCATCGAGTTCGGTGCGCCCGAGACACGGCAGGATGATCGATGTTTTGGCCAGCAGCAGATGCGAGCGGTTGAGCTTGGTCGCGATATGTGCGGCCAAGTCCAGCTTGCGCATTGCCGCGTAGGATGCTTCGGGGTCGGACATTGCCACCGGCAGGTTGCCGCCCATGCAGACGAGGGCTTTCGAGCGGCCCTCAGCCATCGCCTTTATCGCCTCGACGGCACCATGGCCATGCTGGCGCGGCGGCCTGAAGCCGAACGTCGCCTCGAGGCGGTCGAGCAACTCGTCGTTGGGGATCTCGGTGATGCCGACGGTGCGGTCGCCCTGCACGTTCGAGTGGCCGCGCAGGGGGCAGATGCCGGCGCCTTCGCGGCCGATCTGTCCGCGCATCAGCATCAGGTTGGCGAGCTGCTGCACCACCTGCGTGCCGTGCCGGTGCTGCGTCAGGCCCATTCCGTAGCAAAAAATGACGTTCTTGGCGTTGGCATAGAGTTCGGCGGTGCTCTCGATCTCGCGCCGCGTGAGGCCCGAGCAACGCTCGATGTCCTTCCACTTGGTCGCCTTGAGGTCTTGCACGAGTGCGGCATAGCCGGCCGTGTGCTCGGCGATGAAAGCGCGATCGATGACTTGGCGGCCGTTCTTGCCTTCGAGGGCCAGCAGGGCCTTCATCAGGCCCTTCATCACCGCCGCGTCGCCGCCGACGCGCCCCTGATGGTAGACGGAGGCGATCTTGGTCGCGCGCCCGGTCAGCATCTCGACCGGATGCTGCGGCGACAGAAATCGCTCCAGACCGCGCTCCTTCAGCGGGTTGAACACCACGATGCTGCCGCCGCGCTTGGAAACGTCGCGCAACGTCGACAACATGCGCGGGTGATTGGTGCCGGGGTTGTGGCCCATGCAGAATACGAGATCGGCGTGGTCGAAGTCTTCCAGCGTCACCGTGCCTTTGCCGACGCCGATGGATTCCGGCAGCCCGACGCTCGTCGCCTCGTGGCACATGTTGGAGCAGTCGGGGAAATTGTTGGTGCCGAACTCGCGCACGAACACCTGGTACATGAACGCGGCTTCGTTCGACGTACGCCCCGAGGTGTAGAACTCCGCCATGTTCGGGTCGGGCAGCTTGCGCAACTCCTGGCCGATGCGCGCAAAGGCATCCTCCCATGCGATGGGCACGAAGTGGTCGCTTGCCGCATCGTAGATCATCGGATGCGTCAGCCGGCCGGCATCCTCCAAGGCAAAGTCGGTCCAGTTCCACAGCTCGGAGGCACTATGCGAGGCAAAGAACGCGAGGTCGGCGCGCTTGCGCGTAGCCTCCCACGCCACTGCCTTGGCGCCGTTCTCGCAGAATTCGAACGAGGAGGCGTGGCGCGGATCGGGCCAGGCGCAGCCGGGACAATCGAATCCCTGCGGCTGGTTCACGCGCCGCAGCGCGCGCGTCTCGCGGTTGAGTGCCATCTGCGCGCGCAAGGCGCGCGCCACGGCCTGCAATGCACCCCAGCCGCCGGCCGGACCTCCGTAGGCGCCGACGCCCGGCACTTTTTCGTGTTTGCCCATTCGTTGCTGGCCTTGTCGCTGTGCAGTCGAAAGTTGAACCGGCTCCGGCAAAGAAGTGTTCCGGATGAGGCTTCTAGGAGAGCCGATAAGTTTAGAAAAACCCGCTGGGTGCGGGACACCTATGCATTAAATGGGGAACCGGGGGTCGTGAGCCGAGTTGGACGTTCGAACCTGCGAATTCGCGAGAAGCGCCATGTATGTGTCGATCCTCTCCAACGAAGAGCTCGAAGCCCTGCAGATCGCCATCGAGATGGCCCTGGATGAAGCGGTCGAACGCGGCCTGACCCTATCGCTCAGTGACATCACGGTGCGGCTGTTTGAAGCGTATGCGATGGGCGAGCGCGACCCCGACAAGCTCGCCGACGCCGTGGTGTTCGATAGCGGCAGGCGCGTCATTCACTGAGCTTCGGCCGCGTCGCGCGGGCTCGCAAAATCCGCCTTGCTTGGAAACTCGTGGATTGTGCGTGCGTGTGTGATGTTGCATGCCTTAAGCAAGCAACACGGGAGCCGAAGACGTGACGTTGAACACGCGGCTAATGCAACAACTGGACATCAAGTATCCGATTATTTCCGCGCCGATGGCGTTCGCGGCCGGTGGACGACTCGCCGCCGCCGTGTGCACCGCCGGCGGCCTCGGGCTCATCGGCGGGGGCTATGGTGACGTTGACTGGCTCGATGCCGAATTCCGCGCCGCCGGCAATGCCCCGATCGGCTGTGGCTTCATCACCTGGTCGCTGAAGAAGCAGCCGCAACTTCTCGATCGCGTTCTCTCTCGCAGCCCGCGCGCCATCTTCCTTTCGTTCGGCAATCCGCAGCCGTTCGCCGCGCGCATCAAGGAAACCGGTGCCAAGCTCATCTGTCAGGTGCAGACGCGCCGTGACGCCGAGCACGCCATCGACTGCGGCGCCGATATCGTCGTCGCGCAGGGCTCGGAGGCCGGCGGTCATGGCGAGCGCCGTGCGACGATGACGCTGGTGCCGGAGGTGGCCGATCTCATCGCCGCCAAGTCGGCCCCGACGCTGCTATGTGCTGCCGGCGGCATTGCAGACGGTCGCGGCCTCGCCGCCGCGCTGATGCTGGGTGCCGACGGCGTGCTCGTCGGCTCGCGGCTGTGGGCATCGAGCGAGGCGAACGTCAGCCCGCGCATGCATGCCGCTGCACTGGCCGCTACGGGCGACGACACCGTCCGCTCGCAGGTCATGGATCTGGCGCGCAAGCTCGACTGGCCGTCGCGCTATACCGCGCGCGTCCTGCGCAATGCCTACATCGAGCGCTGGCACGGAAGGGAGGCGGAACTGCTCGTCGTCGCCGACGAGGAAGCCGCCAAGTACCTCAAGGCGTGGGCGCAGGGCGATCCCGAGGGTAGCAACACGTTCATCGGCGAGGCCGCCGGGCTCATTCACGCCATTGCGCCGGCCGCCGTCATCATCGACCGTATGGTGGCCGAGGCAGAAGCCCGCATTGGCGGCGTGGCCAGCGCGGCAAAAACTTGAGCCGCCGCCACCGACCGGCCGCGTGCACAGTATTTAATCTCTTCTAACGGGTTCTTCCTACGCTGCTTGCCCCCTCGCGCTTGCGCCTGCCGCCGGCGCGGCAGTACGCTGGGCGGCTTGCCGGTGGTCGTGCAATGGAAAGTGTTCTGACGGCAGTTTTGTCGGGGCTGGTGCAGCGCGGAACGCTGACGATCGTGACTGCCCGCGGCCGTATCCACAGCTTCGGCGACGGCAGCGGCAATGAGGTTCGCGTCCGCTTCATGGACGCCGGTGCGGAACGCGCCACCATCCTCAATGCCGAGCTGCGCGTTGGCGAGCTGTTCATGGACGGCCGCCTCGTCGTCGAGCGCGGCACCATCTACGATTTCCTCGAGCTCGTGCTGCGCGATGCCAAGGAGCAGAAGCGCTCGCTCCCGGCGCGCCTTCTCGGCAGCTATCGTTTTCTCACCCGCAGCATCATCAGCCGCAACAATCCCTGGCGCGCCCGTCGCAACGTCGCTCACCACTACGATCTTGATCACCGGCTCTACGAGTTGTTCCTCGACGCCGACCAGCAATATAGCTGCGCCTACTTCGAGCGGCCCGACTACACGCTGGAGGAAGCCCAGGCGGCAAAGAAGCGGTTGATCACGGCGAAGCTGCTCGTCGAGCCGGAGAGCAGCGTGCTCGACATCGGCTGCGGCTGGGGCGGTCTCGGTCTCTACATCAAGAGCATCGGCGGCGCGCGTGCGGTGCTGGGGATCACGCTCTCGGCGGAGCAGCTACAGGTGGCGCGCATGCGTTCGGAGAGCGCTGGACTCCGCGATGACGTTCGCTTCATCCTGAAGGATTACCGCGAGGTCGAAGGCAGCTTCGATCGGATTGTCTCGGTCGGCATGTTCGAGCATGTCGGCCCGCGCTTCTACCAGACCTACTTCGACAAATGCCGTCAGCTCCTGAAGCCGGACGGGGTCATGGTGCTGCACACCATCGGTCTCTTGGACGGCCCGTGGTATCCGAACCCGTGGCTCGACAAGTACATTTTCCCCGGCGGCCAGCTCCCGGCGTTGTCGGAGATCGTACCGGCCGTCGAGCATGCGGGGCTCATCGTCACCGACGTTGAATGCCTGCGCCTGCATTATGCCGAGACGCTTGCCCACTGGCGGCGACGCTTCATGGCGCGGCGCGAGGAGGCATGCGCGCTCTACGACGAACGCTTCTGCCGCATGTGGGAATACTACCTCGCCTGCTGCGAAGCGGCGTTCCGCTATCAAGACGTCGGCGTCTTTCAGGTGCAGATCGCGCGCAGTCCCTACGCCCTGCCGCTGACGCGCGATTACATCGCCGAGCGCATGCGCACGCTGCGCGAGCGCGAGACCCTGGCGAGTGTCCCGCGACACGCTTCCTCCGAGCCGGTGCCGCTTCGCAAGCAGCGGCTCTGATTGAGCTTTTTCGGAACAAGCGACGGTCGGCGCAACCGTGCGCGGCTTGGAAAGTGCCCACCCTTTGTCTATAGTTCCGGGCGGTCGAGGGACTGGGCCGCCATCGTACCGGCCCGCGCCAAAGTTGGGGTCACGGGATTTCGGTAGCGCTGCGGTAACTGCGCCGGAGGCGGAGGCACGGTTCGCATGAGATGCCATCCGCTACGGTGGTTTTGGGGACTGATTCCCGTCGCGATGCTCGCTTGGCTCGCCGTGCATCTGGAATCGGGTCCTATCGAGCGCGATCTCGAGCGGCGCAGCGGTGCAGCGCTCTCAGCCGCCGGCCACGACTGGGCCTCTGTTGCTTTCGCTGGCCGCGACGGTTTGCTGGTTGGACACGCCGCGAGCGGCGATCAGCGCGCCGAGGCGGCAGCCCTCGTCGGCAATGTTTGGGGTGTGCGTATCGTGGCGACCCGCGTTGCGCTGGCGGAGAGTGGCGACCTGCCTCCATCAATGTCCGAGCCGAAGCCCAAGTCGGAGAGGGGCCCCGCGCCCTGGTCCAAGGTCGGCTTGCCCGTGGCCTCGGCGGTAAACAAGATCAATCCGCACAAAACCCTCAACGATGTTGTGCCGAGTGCGGTCGGCGGTCCGTCAGCCGACGATGTTGCGCTCGCGACGGGCGATATCCGCAGAACGGTCGATCTGCCACCGGAATCGACCGTGCGGGCCCGAGACGAGGTAGAACTGCCGGCCGTTCCCGCGGGGGCGGCCGAGGCAAAGCAAGCTCCGCCTGTGGTCGAGGCCGATACGTCTGTTATCGAAGCGGCAGTCCCTGCCCCCGAGCGCAATCCCGTTGCCGCGACGCTCCGGCCCTTGGCGGTTGCCGCCGACCCGGCACCTGTTGCGCCCGTTCCGGAGCGGAAGCGCGCGACGCCGGCCGCGGCCGCCGCAGCCGCGACCCAAGCGACCCCCGCGCCGCCAGCGCCCGAGCACAAGCCGGAGACCGGCGCCGTGCCGGCGTCGTCGGCGGCTGACTGGGAGCAGCCGGCGCGTCCGGCGGCAGCCGCGCCGCCGCTCCCGCAGCGGATGCCGCGCTTTGAGACGGCGGCGTTACCGCCAAGCAACATTGGCCAAGAGGCCGATTGCGTCGCCGCTGTCCGTTCCGCAGCCGCACCGGTCGAGGTGCACTTCGCGCACGGCCGGGCCAAGCTCGATAACCAGGGAAAGGCGCTGATTGACCGGCTCATTGGCGCGCTCAACACGTGTCCAGAAGCGGCACTCAACGTCGCCGGGCATTCCGACGCCTCGGGGCGGGCGCGGCGCAACCTGGCGCTGTCGAAGCGCAGGGCACGCACGGTCACGAGCTATATGGTCCATAAGGGCATTGACGCGGGGCGGCTCGTCGCCATTGGGTATGGCGACAAACGGCCCGTGGCGCCCAACGATACGCAGGCGAACCGGGCCAAGAACCGCCGCATCGAAGTGGCGATCACCGCCCGCGCGGCACCGCTGCCGCCGCTGCCGGTGCGAAAGCAGGGGACGGAACATGGACTATCTCGTCGCTAATCTCGCCTGGTACATAGCCGGTGCATTCGCCGCCGGCTTCGTCGTGGCGTGGATCGCATGTGCCAAGGTGGAAGGCTGACGCGCATCTGAAGCGCGCGGTTTCGCGGGAAGAGTGGTTGGGGAGTTGTCGGTTATGACGGAGCTGCTTTGGCAGTCGACGCTGTTGTTGGCGTTAGCGTTCTTTTTCGGTGCGGTTTTCGCCTGCGGCCTGAAGCGGCGCTACTGGTACGGGTGCGCGTCGAAGCAGGCGGCCCGCGTGGCGGTTTCGGGCGTTTCGCATGCGCCGGCGCCGGGGCAACCGAAAATCGAGGTGGCGCCGCGTGCCGGCCCCGAAGGTGAGCGGTTCGGCCGCGCCATCAGCGGACAGTCGGCCCCCGCGACGCCCGCAGCGGCGGCGACCGTGTCATCCGTGGCGGCAGCTATGTCTGCGCCCGTCGTCGCGCGACCCAAGCCGGCGCCCGCACCTGCGGCGGCAGCCGCGCCCGCACCTGCAAGCCCGGCGCCGGCCGCGCCTCCGCCGGCGCCGCCAATCTCGAGCATATCGGTGACGACGGGTTCGGGTGCGCCGGTGAAGGCCGACGCCGGCGGAGCCGGGCCGAGCGATGACCTCACCCGCATCCGGGGCATCGACCCGCTCGTACAGAAGCAGCTCAAGGAGCTGGGTATTCGCCGCTTCTCGGATCTCGCCGCGCTTACCGCAGCCGATGTGAAGGGTCTCAACGACAGGTTCGGCGCCAAGGGCCGCATCGAGCAGGAAAACTGGCTCGGACAGGCGCAAATCCTGGCGACCGGCGGCGAGACGTATTATTCGCGCCGCGTCGATCGCGGCATGCCGGTGCCGGAGTTCACCGAGCCCGCATCACTGGCACCCGCGGCGACGACCGCGCCGGCACCGGCGCCCAAGCCAGCCGAGGCAAGCACGCTGCCGCGCAGCCCGTCGTCGCGCGGGCCGAGCGATGACCTGACGCGCATCCGTGGCATTGATGGGACCTTGCAAGGCCAGCTCAACGAGCTCGGCATCCGTCACTTTGATGATTTCCGGTCGCTCAACGCCGCCGATCTCAAGATGCTAAGCGAGCGGCTGGGCTTGGCAGGGCGTATCGAGCAGGATAACTGGCTGGGTCAGGCGCACGTCCTGGCGACGGGCGGCGAGACGTATTATTCGCGCCGTCACGGTGGCAGCGGTTCGGCCGCCGCTACGGTTGCCGCCGCCTCCCCAGCTTCGCCTGCCGCGGACATGGGCTACTTGCGTTCGGTGCGCTCCGAAGCACTCGTTGGCACAGACAACGCACGTCCGTTGCGTCCCGGCAGCGGCATCGACGACCTGAAGCGCATCCGCGGCATCGGCGTGCTGATCGAGAAGAAGCTGAACTCGCTCGGCGTCACGCACTACGAGCAGGTTGCCAATTGGACCGGCGCCGATATCGAGCGGATCAGCAACCTCCTCGACTTCAAGGGGCGCATCGAGCGCGAGAACTGGATCGAGCAGGCGCGCATCCTGGCGACCGGCGGGCAGACCGAGTTCTCACGCCGCGGCGAGGCTTAGACGGCAGCGCGCGCTGAATTAGCGAGGCGGGCGCAAGGCATTTGCGCTTGCCCGCGATCCCCGCTGGTCTTCAGGTAGGCGCATGCCGGAATCGGTCTTCACCTTCGCCGACGACGAAGAGCGCGAGATTTGTGCCTTCCTGCGCGACCCTGCGTCCTACGGGGCCGGGGGCGAGCGCGTCGACGTCGTGGAAACACATATCGCCCGCGTCTTCCTCGTCGGCGACGATGCCTACAAGCTGCGCAAGCGCGTGCACCTGCGCTTCGTCAATTTCTCGACGCTGCATGCGCGGCACGCCGCCGCCGTGCGCGAGATGGAAATCAATCGTCCGCACGCGCCGGGCATTTATCTCGGGCTGGTACCGATCATGCGCCACGAGGGCCGCCTGCAACTCGGCGGTCGCGGAGAGATTGTCGAGTGGGCGGTGCATATGCGCCGCTTTCCGCAGGAGGCCGTGCTCAGCCATCGCGAGGAGCAGGGTCCGCTCTCCGATGACCTAGCCAAGGCGCTGGCCGACATGGTCGCCCGCTATCACCAGGACAGCCCGATAGCCGCGCCGTGCGATGGCGCGCGCATCATGGCGTCCGTCGTCGAACAATTGTCGGGCGCCCTGGCGTATGGTCATCCCGATGTCGCCGAGCGCCTCGCCGCCGCGTTCGAGCGCTCGCAACCGATGCTCGTTGAGCGCGGCAATGCCGGCTGCGTCCGGCGCTGCCACGGCGACCTGCATCTCGGCAACATCGTGCTCATCGACAACGTTCCCGTCCCCTTCGATGCGCTTGAGTTCAGCGAGGCGCTGGCGACCATCGATGTTCTTTATGACCTTGCATTCCTGCTCATGGACCTCGACGTGCGCGGCGACCGTCAGGCGGCCAACGCGGTGTTCAACGCCTACGTCGCCTTCGAGCCCGTCGGCGGTGAAATCGAAGGCCTCGCGTGCTTGCCGCTGTTTCTCGCCTGTCGCGCCGGGGTGCGTGCCGTTGTCGCCATGGCCCGCACCGAGCAGTTGGAGGCGGCGCAGCAGGCGGAGCTGCGGGGCGAGATTCGCCGCAACGCCGCGCTTGCCGGTGCCTATCTGGCGCCGGCGCGGCCCACCCTCATCGCCATTGGCGGTCTGTCGGGCACTGGCAAGTCGACGCTTGCCGCGCTGCTTGCCGCGCACGTCGGGGCCGCGCCCGGCGCCCTGCACGTGCGTAGCGACGTGGAGCGCAAGCGTCTGTTCGGCGTCCCCGAGACGCAGCGCCTGGAGCGCCAGCACTACCGTATCGGTACGGCACAGCGCGTCTACAGTATCGTCGAGGACAAGGCGCGCCGGGCGCTCGACGCCGGACATCCCGTGATCGTCGACGCCGTGTTCGCCAAAGAGGACGAGCGTGTCGCCATCGAGGCGATCGCGCGAGATGCGGGATGCGAGTTCGTCGGCCTGTGGCTGGCGGCGCCGGCGGAAATACTCATCGCCCGCGTTGAAGCCAGGCGGGGCGATGCCTCCGACGCCGACCGCCGCGTCGTGCGCGAGCAGCTTACCTATGATCTCGGCAACATCCCCTGGGCGTATGTCGACGCAGCCGGCACGCCGGAGCAAAGCCTCGCCAACGCGCGCCAGGCGCTGACCACGGCCGGCGTCACGCTGGCGGGATGAGCACGGCCGCACCGGTAATCTTTCCGGCGCGCAGGCGGGTTATCGCCTCGTTGGCGTCGGCTAGGTCGAAGGTCGTCACGTGCGGACGTATCGGCACACGCGGCGCGATCCTAAGGAAATCTACGGCATCCTGGCGCGTCAGGTTCGCCACCGAACGGATGACGCGCTCTTCCCACAGCAACGCGTACGGCATCGAGGGGATGTCGGTCATGTGGATTCCGCCGAGGATGAGCGTGCCACCCTTGTCTAGAGCGGCGAGCGCGAGCGGAACCAAGGGACCGACCGGCGCGAAAATGATGGCGGCATCGAGCGGCTGCGGTGGCTTCTCATCCGAGGCGCCGGCCCAGTTGGCGCCGAGCTCGCGCGCGAGCTTTTGCGCCGCTACGTCGCCCGACCGCGTGAAGGCGTAGACGTCCTGGCCGTGGAACACGGCGAGCTGGGCAACGATGTGGGCGGCAGCGCCAAACCCGTAGATGCCGAGGCGGCGTGCCTCACGCGCGAGCTTCCAGGCGCGATAGCCGATGAGGCCCGCGCACATCAAGGGTGCGGCTTCGGCGTCCGAATATTTGCTCGCGATCTTGAAGGCATAGGCGGCGTTGGCCGTCGCGTACTGCGCGTAGCCGCCGTCGATCGTGTAGCCGGTGAAGCCCGGCCTCTCGCAGAGGTTCTCGCGCCCCGAGCGGCAGAAGCGGCAGCGCCCGCACGTGGCGCCGAGCCAGGGTATGCCCACTCGATCGCCGGTCTTGAACCCTTCAACGGCGGCGCCGATCGCGGCGACGGTTCCAATGATTTCGTGCCCGGGAATGACGTGCGTTTTCGGGTGGGGGAGGTCGCCGTCGATGACGTGCAAGTCTGTACGGCAGATGCCGCACGCAGCGACGCGCACCAGGATGTGCCCGCGTTTAGGTGGCTCGATCGGGCGTTCGACGGGCCGTAGCGGAGCGCCGGCGCGGTCGAGCTCCATTGCCGACATGCGCGCCGGGAGGTTGGCGCTGTCGACGCGCCGCTTGCGATTTGGTTGCCGTTTCGCCATGCCACGCATCCGACGCATCCGACGCATCGGATCGACCGGCGTCCGTCTACCGCTTTTACCAGCGCCCGCCGACAGCATTGCTCATGCTGAGAGGGTCCGCATCCGGCTTGTGTTTTCTGCGTGCCGATTTCCTGCCACGTGGGGCCGGCGCCGTCGACGGCGCGACGTCCGCCACGGTGCCCTCCGGGGCCCCGGCGACGGGCGTATTGGCCGTGGCGTGCGTGCCGCCGGCATGCACGCGCTCGCGCGCTGCCGGCTCAAGCACCGTCACCGCGGGCTCGGCCGCCGCTTCCAGCGTCGTCGCCTGGATGGCGGCATAGAACGGCAGCGGCTTCGGCTTGTCGATGACGATCGTCTCGCCCTTCTTGACGCCGGCCTGCTTGGCTTCGGCGACGGCGCGCTTGGTCTCCAGCTCGGTGGTGAGCGCCGGCAGCGGCTCGAAAACGGACTTCGAGCGCATGTGTACGACCTTATAGCCGCGCTTCTTGAGCTCGGTGAGGATCGTCGGCAGGGCGTGCGCCGTCGACGCCTTGATGTCGTGGAACAGCAGGATGCCGCCGTTCTGGCGCTCGACCTGATCGAGGGTGCGGGCGGTGAGTCGCGCCGGACTGCCAATGAAGCTGTCGTTCGAGACAACATCGACGGTGAAGGTGGCGATGCCGCGTTGCTGCAAATGCGCCAGCATGGGACCGGAATCGCTCAGGCCGGGGAAGCGAAAGAAGGGTGAAATCGGCTGCCCGGCGGCCAGCGCCACGGCGGCAAAGCCGCGCTCGATCTGGTCGGTTGAGCGTTCCAGCGACAGCGACCGCATATTGAGCGGATGTGACCAGGTGTGCGTGCCCATCGTGTGGCCGCGGCCCATCACCTCTTTGACCATGTCTGGATAGGCCTGCGCCATCTGGCCGACGTAGAAGAACGTTGCCTTGGTGCAGAACTTGTCGAGCGCATCGAGGATGGGCTTGGTGTACTTCGGCATCGGGCCGTCGTCGAAGGTCAGCACGATCTCCTTGGGACCGAGGAAGCGTTCTTCCTTCTCGTATTTGGTGAAGCCGCCGTACAGCGGGCCGGTCTTGGCGTCGATCTCGACGATGCGCGAGACGCCGAGGGCGCCCTTTGGATCGGCGCACGGCTCAACGGCAAGGACTGGAGTGAGGATCGCTAAACTGGCGACAACTAACGACATGGCAACGGAAAAACAGCGAATCACAAATCACCTCGGTTGGTTCGGTGCTCGCTACTCAACCAGAAATTCACGCGACCGCTCACGGCATGAGCCATTGCTTGTACCATGGCACGGACGGCCCTTTGTTTGAAGCGTTGGTGCTGCCGGTCGGTTGCGAATCCGTTTCGGATGTGACGGCCGGGTGCGCCCACGGCAACACCTCGTCGGCGGACCCGTTGCCCGCCGCCGGCCAGGTGAGGGAACGCGAGGCGAGCGGCTCCTTGGCGGCGATCACCTTGCGCTGTGCAATCAGCCGGTTGGCCTGAGCGTCGTACTCGGGAAGCGTGGTCGCCATCTCCTTGGGAACCAGATGCACGACCTTGAAGCCACGCTGCTTGAGTTCGTCGAGAATGACGGCCAGCGCGTGCGCCGTCGAAGGCTGGATGTCGTGGAAGAGTAGGATGCCCTTGCGCGCTCCGGCGAGCTGCGCCAGCACCGTGCGCTTCACAGCGGCGCCGTCGCGGGTGCGGAAATCGCGGGAATCGATGTCGATGGTGAAGCTGGCGATGTCGCGGGACTTGAGGTAGTCCATCGCCGCTGGGGTGGGCCGCAGGTAGGGAAAGCGAAAAAACGGTGCTATGGGCCCATTTAGGGCCTGCGCCACTGCGCTGAACCCCAGTTCGATCTCCTCCTTGGCCTTGTCGGGCGACAGGCCTTGCAACTTGGCGTGCGACCAAGTGTGGGCGCCGACAGTATGGCCGCGGCTCGCCACCTCCTGCACCATTTCCGGGTCGGCGACCGCCATGCGGCCGACCATGAAGAAGGTCGCCTTGGTGCAGTGGGCGTCCAAAGCCTTGAGAACGGCGCGGGTATGGGTGCGCAAGGGACCATCGTCGAAGGTGAGCACCACCTCGCCGTCGTGCAAAAAGTCGTAGCCGCCACTATTGACGCGTCCAAACAGCGGGCCGCCGGTGGCGTCCACCTCGACCATGCGCGACATTCCCAGAACGTCCGGATTGGTGGCGCAGGCAGCAACCTGCGGGCTGACTTCCGCCGCATGCGCCGCCGGCATGCCGCTGCCGAGCAGCAAGCACGCGCCAATCCCCGCTAACGCCCCTCTACGTCGCATCGGCCTTTTCCGCTCGCATGGACCCAACCGCAGCACGAGCATGCGCCCACCTCGCAACGCGGTGATAAGTAGGGCGTAAGAGCTAAGATTCCCTGTAAATCTTTTCCCGGCTGGGACATCTTCCGCGTGTTGTTGCATCGCGGCACCAGACTGCGCGATGCAACGTGACGTGCTAAGCGAAGGCATCACGCGCGTGATGCCATTCAACTTTCCCCGGGCGGTGACCCTCGCCGCCCGCTGCCCTCAGAGTCCGCCTGCCATGTCCGAGACCGAGCAAATCGGCGCGCACGAGCCCGAGGCGGCGACACCCGCCGAGCTGGTGCGCGCGGTCGCCGAGGCGCTGCAGGAGAACGATACGGCGAAGGTGCGTTCGCTGGTCTCCGACGTTGAAAATCCGGATCTTGCCGATCTCATCGAGCTGCTGGAGCCGGAGGAACGTGTCGGGCTCATCCAGGCGCTGGGACCCGACTTCGACTTTGAGGTTCTCACCGAGGTCGACGAGAAGGTTCGCGATCAGCTTTCCGAAGCCCTGCCGAACGATGTCCTCGCCCGCGGCGTCAGCGAGCTCGACAGCGACGACGCGGCTTACCTTCTCGAGAGCCTCGAGGCGGACGACCAGAAGGAAATCCTCGATCAGATGCCGCAGGGCGAGCGCGCCGCCCTGCAGCGCAACCTGCTCTATCCCGAGGAGACCGCCGGCCGCCTGATGCAGGCGGACTTCGTCGCGGTGCCACCGTTCTGGACGGTGGAGCAGGTGGTCAACTTCGCGCGCGACACCGAGGATCTGCCGGAGACATTCTCGGAGATTTTTGTCGTCGACCCGGGGTTTCACCTGCTCGGCAGCGTGGACCTTTCCCGACTGTTGCGGTCCAAGCGCGACGTCAAGGTCGATACGATCATGGACACCGACCGTCACATCGTCTTGGCGACGGCCGACCAGGAGGCGGTGGCGCGGCAGTTTGAACGCTATGGTCTCATGGCGGCGCCGGTCGTTGACAAGAACGAGCGCCTCGTGGGCGTCGTAACCGTCGACGACGTTGTCGAGGTGATCGAGCAGGAGGTCGACGAGGACGCCAAGCTGCTGGCCGGCGTCGGCGACGAGCGCCTCAGCGACAGCGTGCGCGAAATCGCGCCGCCGCGCTTCTCGTGGCTGTTCGTCAATCTGTTCACCGCCGTCCTCGCCTCCGTCGTCATCAGCCTGTTCGACGCGACGATTGAAAGTATGGTGGCACTCGCCGTACTGATGCCCATCGTCGCCTCGATGGGGGGCAATGCCGGAACCCAGACGATGACGGTTGCCGTGCGCGCGCTTGCCACCCGGGAGCTCAATCCGACCAACGTGGTGCGCGTCGTGATGCGCGAGACGGCGGTCGGCTTGATCAATGGGCTCGCCTTCGCGCTGATCATGGCGCTGGTGGTGTTCCTGTGGTTCGACACCGAGCAGCTCGGGCTGGTCATCGGGGCGGCGATGATAGTCAATATGCTCGCGGCGGCGCTGGCCGGCATTTTCATTCCGCTTGGGCTCGAGCGCATGGGGTTCGACCCGGCGGTTGCGTCAACGGTGTTCGTGACGACGGTGACCGACGTGGTAGGATTCTTCTCGTTCCTCGGGCTCGCCACGCTGTGGCTCAGGTGAGGCAGGCATGAGCATCGAAAGCGACGTCAACATCCGGCCGCTGCGAGCCTCCGACCGCCAGGCGTGGGAAGCGCTGTTCCGCGCCTACATCAACTTCTACGAGGCGAAGGTGCCGGACAACGTTATCGAGGTCGCCTGGCAACGCTTGCTGGCGCAGCAGGACGGCCTTCTCGGCCTCGTCGCCGTCGACGCGAGCGACCGCCCGATCGGCCTGGCCCACGCGCTGTTCCACCGCTCCACGTGGTCGCCGACGACGTATTGCTATCTGGAAGACCTCTACGTCGACCGCAGCGTCCGCCAGCATGGAACGGGGCGGGCGCTCATCGAGGCCGTGTATCACGAGGCGGACAGGCGCGGGGCGACGCGCACCTACTGGGCGACGAAAGCGGACAACCGCCAAGCGCGCCGCCTCTACGACCGCGTGGCAACCCTGAGCCCCTTCGTCCAGTACCGGCGCTAGCGCACCCTGAGCACTCGTGGCGCCGACGTAGCGCACGCTCCGATGAGCACGAGTTGAGCAAATCGCGCGGCCGTTTCACGCGGGGCGCAACGGGTGCCTGTTCACGCATCATTGTCGCTACTTTGATGCCGCGTCGTGGAATGACCACCATTTGAGGTAACATGCGACGTGGCGATTGCCGCGACAGCTTGCGCGCCCATGCTGGCCGCACGCGCGGCGCGCCAACCCAACGTCGCCAGGAGTGAGTAATGCGACTACCCGACGCTCCCATTACGCCTACCGTTATCTTCGATCTCGACGGTACGCTCGTGCATACCGTGCCGGACATCGCCGCGGCTCTCGACCTGGCGCTCGCCCCATACCAAGTCGCTCCGACGAGCATTGGCGAAGCCGCCGGCATGATGGGCGATGGGTTGAGCGAATTCTTCTGGAAAGCCCTCACAGCCAAGCGGCTCAACCTCTCGGCCAGCGAGGCCGACGCGACGCGTAAGCGCTTCATCGAGGCTTACGCTCAGTCGCCAACCCGCTTGTCGCATGTGTACCCCGGCATTCGCACCCTCCTGACAGAACTGCGCGAGCGCGGGGTGAAGATCGCCGTGTGCACGAACAAGATCGAGCGCATCGCCGTCGACATCCTGAAACGCCTTGAGCTACGCGACTACTTCGACGCGGTGGTCGGCTCGGGTGACGACCGGCCGATGAAACCGGATCCCCGTCCCATACTTGAAGCGGTGGCGCGTGCGGGCGGCCGCATCGAGCGCGCCATTCTGGTCGGCGACACGGGTGCGGATTATGGCGCCGCGATCGCCGCGCGCATTCCCTTGGTTCTCGCCGACTACGGCTACAGCCATTCGCCCATCAGCGCGCTGACCTACGGCATTATCGTCGACAGCCCGCTGAGCCTGCACGAGGCCGTCATGGGCTTCGTGGGCCGGGAGCAGTTCTTGAGCGCCGATACCGACCCGCGGCACCACTCGGCCGCTTAGTGCAGACGGCAAATCTCACCGTGCCGCGCAGATCGGAGTGGGCCGCGGCGGTGGCGGCGGATGTTTCTTCTCGTATCGAACGAGGATGGGCTCGTGGCTCTCCTTTGGCCAGAACCTAGGCGAGCGGATTTCTCGCAAACAGGTGGCGTTCCAATACAATCCGGCGGCCGACGGCGCCCGGCCCGCTTTTACCGCTTGGGCGACGGCGGCGATGTCGGTTGATTCTGGATAGATGTAGAGCGTCGCCGGCTTGTCCTTCATCATGGCGACGATTTGCTCGGCGCCCGACGGCGACCAACTGGTGCAGCCGCTGCTGCGCCCGTCGGAGTAGTTCTCCACCGTCCCGAACGGAACGTAGCCCTTTGGGTCCGCGTATGGGCTGTCCGGCTTTTTGCGAAGACACATTCCCCTCAGCAGTACGGCGGCGTGACCACCGATCTCGCGCGGTCTGGCGTTTGCAGTCTCGCCCTCGCCGTCAAACTGCACGAACGAGCGTACCAGGGCCGCGTGTCTTCCTCCCGAGACGGGGTAAAAGCCCTTGAATGACGTGATCGTTTCGCTCGTTACATAGGCTCCGCCGGTCGTCAGCCTGGAGCCCATCGCATTGCCGAAGTTTCGTGCGCACCGTTTGCCGTTGGCGAAATTCGCGATGCCGTTGAGACGGCGGCCACCGCCGTGACCGGACGACATCGCGCGAAACGAACGATCGGCTTCGCAGATGATGTAGAACCGGTGTCCCACCTTGCCCAAGGCGTGGGGGCGGGTTGCGTCCATGGCGAAGTAGCAGGGATTCTTAGCCGCGCCGTCGCGCATTTTCCGCAGGTAGAGCGCGCGTGCCCTCTCCAACACGACGGGGGCAATTTGACCGTCGCTATAGCCGATATGGGCTCGCAACCAGGCCGGAACATCCGAACGCTGCTCCGCCGCCAAAGATCCAAGCGAACCCGGCAGAGCGGTGATGAGAAGGCTGCCGATGAATACGATGTCGAGAAGGCGCGATCTTGGCTGCAAGAGATCAGTTCTCCCGTCGAAGCATTTGCTTCTCAATAGGTCGTCCGCGACGGACCACACGGCGCATCCTGTTTCAAGCCTCGCGGCACGCGCGTTCACCTGAGGGTTTCATTGTGGCGCCCGAGATGGTGTGGCCCCGGAGGGGATTGCATGCTTCGGATCGGCCCTCAGCTCGACGGGGAGTCGAGGCGGCGGGTGAGGTTCTCGAATTCCTGCCGCAGTTCCTCGTTCTTGAAGATCTGGTCGAAGGTCGGCGCCTCGAGCTTCTGGATGGCCTCGAAGGAGGCGGCGCTGTCGCGCATCAGGTTCTTCAACTGGAAGCTGGCTTCGACCGTTTCGTAGGTGTTGTCGGCGATGCGCAAATCGTGCACGGCGCGAGAGCGCGCCTTGGCGATCTGCTCGCGCTGCTGCTGCAGATAGCGGCGGTAGCCCTTGGCGGCTTCCGCGGCCACCCTCTGCGCGTCGCGGTTGGCTTCCAGCGCGCGCTTCTGGTCGGGGCGGTTCTCGCCCTGCAACAGCTTCGCCGTCTTGCTCTGGGCGCTGCTGATGTCCTTCAGGATGGCATCGAGCTTGGGCATGTAGTTGGTGTCGATCTTCTCGATCGCCGAGCCCTGCGCGTGCACCAGCATGGCGAACAGCGCCGCGTGCATGGCGAAGTACTTGCGCGCCGAGTTCATGTTGTCGCCGGCGGCGGTGAGCAGCTTGCCGAGCTGCGTGTCGATGACCTTCGCGGCGTTGAACACGGCGACGAGTCGCACGAGATCACCCGACAGCACGCTGTCGAGCAGCAGGTCCACCTGATCCGGCGTCAGCTCGACGC
>CAZOOS010000006.1:0-50036 GCA_964581475.1 uncultured Hyphomicrobium sp. | reverse complement strand
GCGCTAGCCGTCGCCGACTTGCCGATCCCGGTGTGGCAGCGCATCGCCATCATCATCCTGGCGACGGGCGTCGTAACATTCGCGCTGTTGCGCTGGCTGGTATGGCCGTTTGCGCCGGCGCGCCGCTTCTTCGGCATCGGCGCGGAAGCGACGCAGGCCGGGGCCGGTCGCGTGGCAGAAGGCTGAGGCGCCACATCCAGTACCGGTAAATTCGGCTTGCATAACGTCGCTTGCCGGCAAGAGCCGGCAGCCGAATCGGTGGATAGTCCGCAGCTTGGAGGCGCGTTGGCGCCTTGCTAGCTGGGGCCGCACGTGGGCCGCATCATTTTCAGTTTGGCAGTAGCGATGGTGCTGGCCGCCGCCCGGCTGGTGCCAGCGGCTGCTGCCGACGTGGCCGAGGAAATCCTCGCCAAGGGCATCGAGGCCTACCAGGCGGGAAATCTCGAGCCGGCCATCGGTGGCATCAATGCGGCGATGCGCGGCAGGCTCCCCGCCGCACAGATGGCGCGTGCTTACTACTATCGCGGGCTCGCCTACCGCAGGCAAGGCAACCCCGGACAAGCCATCACTGACTTCAGCCGCGCGCTCGAGTATCCCGGGCTGACGGATGGCGAGCGATCGGACGTGGTGGAGAGCCGCGAGGCAGCCTATCGCGAAGCCGGCATTGCCGAAGGCGAGCGCGTGGTGGTGGCGACGGCGCGCGAGACCGGCGTCGCACCGCCTGCCCCCGAGACGGCAGCGCCACCGTTTCAAACCAGCACCATCGTCACGACCACCGGATCGGTAAGTGCGCCGCAGGCCGTCGCCAAGCCGGCGGCATCCCCGCCGCCGGCGGCGAGCGACTGGCGCGGCAGCACGCAGACCGCGACGGTGGCGCCCCCGCCAACTGTCGCTCCAAAAGACGTGCCACGGCCGGCTGCGGCACGGTGGATCGACAGCAAGCCGGTCGAGGTGGCGCCGCTGCCGCCGGTCGCGCCAAGCAAACCCGCCTCGCGGCCGGTGCCGCCGAGCGCGACGGCCACCCTACAGCCCGCGGTGGCCGCTCCACCGCCGCCGCCTCTGGCCAAGCCCCGGCTGGAACCCGCCGCCAAGCCGTTGCCGCCCTTCGTCACGCAAGTGGCCGCCATCACACCGGCAATGCCCGTCGCTACGGCAGCGCCGCCCGTAGTTCCGCAGGCGGCTCCCCCGCCGATCCATATTGTGGTGGGCGAGGTGCGCTCGCCCAGTGAGGCGTTCGCGCTTTCTATACGCCTGATCTCCCAGCGCGGTGCGGCGCTCGGCCCACGCAAGCCGGAGATCATGCACGCGACGATGGCCAATGGAGAGATCTTATATCGCGTGCGCCTCGGCCCCTACGCCGCCGTGAGCGACGCGCTGGCGCTGTGTCAGTCGCTGCGCGACAGCGGCTATGCCTGCATCACCCAGTAGGGGCTGGATTTGCATGAGCCCCGCCCGTCCCGGAGGTCAGCGCACGCCGAAGCGAAGCTCGGAGCGCGCTTTGGCCTTCGCCGCCTCGGTTTCGCGGTCGCGCGGCGGGGCCATGGTCACCAGCGATGCCAGCAGCTCCTCCGCAGCGGCGGCCACCTGCTCGACGGCGCGGTTGAACGCCGCCGCGTTGGCCTGCGAGGGGGCGTTCATGCCGGACAATTTGCGCACGAACTGCAGCGCCGAGGCGCGGATCTCGTCATCGGTCGCCGGCGGCGAAAAATTGTAGAGTGTCTTGATGTTGCGGCACATGGGGCACTCCCTGCGTGACGGTCCTTAAGTTTGCCGTATCTTAGCAGCGCCTGCCGCCCGCGCCATGACGCAGCGCGGCAGCATTATTTCGTGGGCAAGCGGTAGTGGCTCTGGCAGCCTCGGCTGGCGCGGCCACCTTTTTTACCGCGCTCGAGCATTTTGCCCGCGGAGTCTTTGCCATGAAAGCATTGCGTATCATCGGCTACGTCGTCGGCGGCCTGCTTGTAACTCTCGTCGCCCTTTTCGCCATCGGCTCGTACGTGGGCGACGGCGCCAACACGTCCTCGCCGGGCATCACGCAGAGCATGTCGGCCGGCGGCAAGACGGTGCATTTCGTCACCAAGGGGCCCGCGTCGTACATGGCGTCCAATGAGGGCGATGCGATCCTCATCAACGGCAAGCCGCTCGACCTGTCGGGCGGCGACGAGTTCACGGTGGAAATCGCCGAGAACGGCAGCACCAGCCTGCGGCCCGGCAAACCGTAGCAGCCAATCGCGGCGACTACGCCCGTGCTGCCGCCAGCGCCGGCGGGTGGAAGCGCTGCACCGCGCGCCATCCCGCCCAGACGAAGGCGGCGAGCAACGCTGCCTGGGCAATGAGGAACGGCGCCTCCGACTGCGTCGGCGCCAGCGCGAAGAGCTCCGGCGACTTCTGGAACGACTGCACGACGAGCACGAAGCAGTTGAGCCACAGCGCGGCAACGGCCGTCGTCACGTAGATCCAGCGCCAGGCGCCGGCGAGGTGGAAGGCGTAGAGACCGGCGAAGGCGGCGATCAACAGCACCGTCGAGACGATGCCCGTCCCCAGCGCCGGCGTGAAAGTCGTGATGGGAAACATGAAGCCGGTGATGGTGGTCAGCGCTGTCGTCGCCAGGAAGACGTGCGTCACCCAGTCGGGCGCTGCGCCGCGCAGCATGCCGACGAGGGCGATCAGTCCGGTGACGATGGCGATGATGCTGATGAGCGTGTGCAGCAGCACGAATGTTTCGAACGACAGTCCCAGCATCATCATCCCCCGATGGCGGCAGCTCCGGCTTTGCGCCTCTCACCGGCGCGAACCCAAGCTATAATAGTATCGAAGTTTCGACACCGGCAGAAAGGTGCGCCGATGATGAATAAGGACGTAGCGAACATCGATGGCTACATCGCCGCCCAGCCCGAGCCCGTGCGCCCGGTGCTGGAAAAGCTGCGCCGCGCGATCGGCAAGGCGATCCCCGGTGCGGCCGAGGCCATCTCCTACGGCATGCCGGCGTTCAAGCTGGACGGCCGCGTTGTCGTCTACTTCGCCGCCTGGAAGCGGCATACCGCGCTGTACCCGGGCAGCGCGCAGACCTTCGCCGCTTTCAAGAAGGAGGTCGCCGGCTACGCGACGAGCAAGGGCACGCTGCAATTTCCGCTTGCGGAGCCGCTTCCGGTCAAGCTGATCGAAGCCATCGCCAGGTACCGCGCCAAGGAAGTGGCGGCGATCAACAGGGCGCGGCCCGTGCGCAGAAAGGAGCCGGCCGCCGGCAAGGGGAAGCCGGCGACGGCGCCTGGCCCCACATCCAGAGCCAAGGCGGGGCGCTAGCGGTAAGAGCCGCATTTCCTCATGCTGTTTGGGACCGCAGACGCCCAAGGCGCACGTCCTCCTTGATTTTGGCCAGAAGCACGTGCACCGAGACAGGAACAAGAAACCCCGGGGGAATACCGATGCACCGCACCTTCGTCTTGATGGCACTCCTCGCCCTGGCCGCCTTCGCTTTGCCGGCGCCCAGCGCCGAGGCGCAATCTTCGGCGCACGAGATCGACGCGCGCGTGCACGAAACGCTGGATCGCTTCTTCAATAGGATCGGCGGCGCCCGCGAGCTCGCCAACAAGTCTGTGGGGCTGCTCGTATTCCCCTCGGTGGTGAAGGCCGGCTTCGGCATCGGCGGCGAGTACGGCGAAGGCGCGCTGCTCATCCGCGGCGAGAACGCCGGCTATTACAATACCGTGTCGGCGTCGATCGGCTTTCAGCTCGGCGTGCAGGAGCGTTCGGTCATCATCGCCTTCATGACGCCGCAGGCGCTCGACCAGTTCCGCCGGACCGCCGGCTGGAAGATCGGCGCCGACGCCTCCGTCGCCATCATCACCGTCGGCGTCGGCGGATCGATCGACACCAACAAGATCACCAGCCCGGTCGTGGGTTTCATCCTCGATCCGAAGGGCCTCATGTATAACCTGACGCTCGAAGGCTCGAAAATCTCGCGCATCAATCCTTGAAGCCGGACGAGGGCGGTCGGACGACCTAGATGGCGACAACCGGCGCAGCCTTCGACGCCATCATCATCGGCGGCGGCGCTGCCGGCCTGATGTGCGCCCTCGCCGCCGGTCAACGCGGCCGCAAGGTGCTCTTGCTCGAGCACACCGACAAGGCCGGCGCCAAGATCCTCATCTCCGGCGGCGGCCGCTGCAATTTCACCAATCTCGCCTCCGCGCCCGACCGTTTTCTCTCCGGCAATCCGCACTTCTGCACGTCGGCGCTGCGCCGCTACACGCAGACCGACTTCATCGACCTGGTGCGGCGCCACGGCATCGCCTTTCACGAGAAGACGCTGGGGCAGTTGTTCTGCGATGGCTCGGCACGGAGTATCCTCGCCATGCTGCTGACCGAATGCGCCGCGGGCGGCGTCGACGTGAGGCTTGGCCAAACGGTCAGCGACGTATCGCGGGCGGACCATTTTCTCGTCGTCACCCAGTCCGGGTCATTCACGACGCCGTCGCTGGTGCTGGCAACCGGCGGCCTGTCGATCCCGAAGATGGGCGCTACCGGCTTCAGCTACGATCTGGCGCGCCGCTTCGGCTTGCGCGTGACGCAGACGTCGCCGGGACTGGTCCCGCTCAAGGCGGGAGAAGGCACGACCGGCTTCGATGCGGCGCTGGCCGGCGTGGCGCTGGAAGCGGTGGCAACATTCGACAAGCAAAGCTTCCGCGAGAACATCCTTTTCACGCACCGCGGTCTTTCCGGGCCGGCGATCCTGCAAATCTCCTCCTATTGGCGCCCCGGCGAAGCCGTCTCCATCGACCTGCTGCCCGGCCTCGACGCGCGCGCCTTCCTCATCGAAAGCAAACGCGCCCGGCCGCGCTCCGCAGCGCAAACCCTGCTGGCCGAGGTTTTGCCGACGCGCCTGGCGCAAACGCTCGCGGCGCTACACCTGCCGGCGGCGGAGATGGCCAACATCAGCGACCGCGCGCTCGGTGCCTTCGCCGATGGCTTGAAGCGCTGGCAGTTTTTGCCCGCCGGGACGGAAGGCTACGCCAAGGCTGAGGTGACGGTCGGCGGCATCGACACGCACGGCCTTTCGTCGAAGACGATGCAGGCGCACGACGTTCCCGGCCTCTATGCCATCGGGGAGGCTGTCGACGTCACCGGCTGGCTGGGGGGCTATAATTTTCAATGGGCGTGGTCGAGCGGCTGGTGCGCCGGCCAGAGCGTATGAGGCGCTAAGCCGGCGCCGGCACACTCAAGGTAAAACGCGTCTCCTCGGCGTCCGACGTGACGCTCAAGCTGCCGCCGTGGGCGCGGGCGATCTCGGCGGCGATGTACAGGCCGATGCCGAGACCCCGGCGATTGCCGTCCGTGGCGGCGCGGTAGAAGGGCTGGAACATGTGCTTCATCACCTCGGGCGGGATCGGCACGCCGCCGTTCGCGACCGTCATCTCCAAGGCGCCGGCGGCGCTACGCGCCGTGAAGCGCACAGGACCTTCTCCGTGCACCAGGGCATTGGCGAGCAGGTTCGACAGGAGCTGCGCGATGCGCGCTGGATCACAATCGACCGGCTCTTCGAGCTGCATGTCGACGTCGATCGGACGCTCGGGCCAGGCGGCACGCAGCTCCTCCACCACCTGCATCAAGGCCGGCTCCAACGGCTCTCCCGTCTGTCGCCGTATCGCCAGTCCGCCGGCGAGGCGTCCACGCGCCAGATCGAGCACGTTGTCGATCAGGTTGGCCATGCGCAGCACGCTCTTCTGCATCAGCGGCAGGATGGTGCCGGCCTTGCCTTCCAGCTTCTCCTTAGTCAGTAGCTTGGCGCCGGCATCGATCGAAGCGAGCGGGTTGCGCAGGTCGTGGCCCAACACGGCGATGAACTGCTCGCGCAGCTCTGAGGATTGGCGCTCCGAAAACAGCGCCGCCTCGCTCGACGCAAGCCGCTCCTGCGCATCGACGTGGAAGCTGATCAGCTCAGCGAACAGCTTGAACATACCGACGGTCTGCGGGTTATTGATCCGCGCCGGCTTGGGATCGATGGCGCAGAGCGTGCCGAAGAACGATCCGTCGCGCCGATAGATCGGCATCGAGATGTAGCTCTGGAAACCGTAGAGTGCCGGCGCCGGGTGACCGCAAAAGTCACTGTCCTCCGCGACGCAATCGATGACGACCGGGTTGCCGCTGGCGCGGATGGCGTCGCAAATCGTCGTCTCCACCTTCAGCTCGCCACCAGGCTTCAAGCCGAAGGCGATCTCATCGCGCACGGCGCAGGCGACCCACCGGTTCTCGGTGACGCGCGCGACGGCGGCGAAGCCCATCCCCGTGGTGCGACAGCAAACCTCGAGAATGGTCGGCACCGCGTCGATGTCGCCGATCAACGCCACATCATCGTGCAGCGGCCGGCCATTCTCGGGACTATCGTTCATCGGAGATTCGTTGGCCTCGGGAGTGGAGGGCTTGCGGGGCAGGCAGCGGAAATAGCATCATCGCCTTGAAATTCGACATCACCTCATGCAGAACGCCCGCCATTTGCCCCGGGATCCACGAGCCTCATGACCGCAGACGAGCAGGCTATCCGCGAATTGATCGCCACCTGGATGCGGGCCAGCATGGCCGGGGACACCGACACGGTCCTCAGCCTGATGGCCGACGACGCGGTGTTCCTGGTTAGCGGGCAGGAACCGTTCGGCAAGGCGGCATTCGCCGCCGCGGCCAACGGCATGCGCGGGGTGCGCCTGGAGGGCACCGCGGAGGTCCGCGAGCTACAGGTGCTAGGCGACTTGGCGTTTTCCCGCACCTATCTGCGGGTGACGATGACGCCGCCCTCAGGTCGGGTCGTCCGGCGCAACGGCTACGCCATGACCATCTTCCGCAAAGGCCCCGACGGCCTGTGGCGGCTCGCCCGCGATGCCAATCTGATGGCCACAGTCGGATAACACTCTCGAAGGAGCAGTGAATGGCGGAAGTCTGCACGCACCTCGACGCCATCCGCGATGTGACACCCAGCGCCGATGGCTGCGAGGAATGCCTGAAGATGGGCGCGACGTGGGTGCACCTGCGCATGTGCCTATCGTGCGGTCACGTCGGGTGCTGCGATAACTCCCGCTACAAGCATGCGACCAAACATTTCCACCGGAGCAAGCACCCGATCATGCGCTCGATCGAGCCGGGCGAGGACTGGATGTGGTGCTATATCGACGAGGTGATGTTCGAGTAGCGATCGAGGACGCGGCGGCATCAGCGAATGTCGCCACTACGGCTCTCGATGCCGCTGAGCGCCGGCGCGAAGAAGCTGCGGAACCGCGGCAGTTCGGCAATAGCCAAGTGACTACTGTCGGCAAACAGCGATTTGCCGTCGCGAACGAAATAGCACGACGTGGCGTCGCACAGTGCTTTGTCGGGCCGCACGAGGCGCTCTGCGAGCCGCGCCTCGAAATGCGCCACGGCCGGCTCGAATTGCCGGTCGAAAGCGGCGCTTGGAGTCTTCTCAGGATAGGTGACCGAGCTGGCAAACGCGCGCTGGCGGCTCAAGTACGAAGCCACATCGAACCCGGGCGTCGCGATCGGCCCGATGAGGATGACCCGGCGGCCCGTTGCTTCAATGCGCGCAATCAAGTCGTCGAGGCCTGCGACCAGTGCCGATAGCGCGCTTCCCTCGCTGCGATGCCCCTCGGCGTCGACAAGGCCAGGCAGCGGGAACTCCCACGTCAGGCCGAGCACAACTGTCGTCACCCGCGCAAGCCGCAAGATTTCCTGGAGATTGCGCTGTGCCAGACCTAAGCAAGGTACGTCGATATTGACCGAGGTGGTCGGCAGGCAAGCGTTCATCGGCACCAGCAGCAGGGTCTTGCCCTGCTCGCGGGCGATGCTCTCGACAAGCGGGGCGTACATTTGCGCGTGCGAATTCCCGAACAGCACCATTGTCGCGTCGTTGGGATCGCGTGTGGGCAAGTTGATCGCGCAGGCGCGCGAGCCGCCGAAGGCGATATAGCTTGCTATCGGACAGCGGTAGTTGGTCCCGATGGCAGCGTTGATGGCTGCCGCGTCCGCCGGGAGGCGGCCGGGAAGCCCTCCCGTCTGCATGACCACAACCGCAAGCACAGCGGCGAGCGCACTGCCCGCTAGGCTCGCGGCGGCGACGCGGCCGAACGCCATGCGCTTGCGGGCCGGCTGCTCGATGTAGCGCCACGATAGGTCCGCGAGCGCCAGCATCAGGCATATCGCGGCCACCATCTCCCAAAGGTTGAGCTCGCGCACGAGATAGTAGGTCGCGAAGACGATGATCGGCCAGTGCCACAGATAAAGCGAATAGGAAATCTTGCCGAGCCATACGAACACGGCGTGCGACAGGCCACGCCCGATAGGAGTAAGGCCAGCCATTCCCGCCCAAAGCAGCAAACCCGTTCCAATGACGGCGGGCAGCGCGGCGGGAAGCGAGAGAGGCAGTGGGAGCGGCGACACAAGCGCGTAGGCTACGAGCGCGAGGCCGATCATAGACATCAGCGCAGCGGGCGCACCGCGAGGCAGCGCGTGCGCGGGAGCAAGCGCAAGGACCGCGCCGGCACCAAGCTCCCACGCTCGCGGCGGCAGGAGAAAGAAAGCGGTATTGGCCGCGTCGAATTTGTTCAGCGCAATGTTCACGGCCAGCGAGGCGAGCGTCAGGGCGCCCACTAGCACCAATGCGTGCCTCCGCCACGTGCTGGCGATTACGAGCAACAGCAGTGGGAACAACACATAGAACTGCTCTTCGACGCCGAGCGACCAAAGGTGCAGCAGCGGCTTCTCCTCCGCCGCCCTGGCGAAGTAGTTCGTGTCACGCCAGAAGTAGACGTTGGGAAAGAAAACGATCGTCGCCAGGAGGCTCCTGCCAAAGCCGATGAGATCAGCCGGGAGCAGGACGACGACGGCCACAACGCTGGTGGGAATGAGCACCGCGATCAGTGCCGGCATGATGCGGCGGATGCGGCGCTCGTAGAACTTGCGAATGCTGAAACGATCCTTCTTCAGATCATTCCAGATAATCGTGGTGATCAGGAAGCCCGACAGCACGAAGAAAATGTCTACGCCGAGGTATCCCCCCGGCAAACTGTCCGCCGAGAGGTGGTAAGCGATGACGGCAGATACGGCGACCGCCCGGAGCCCGTCGATATCACCCCGGTAGGCAGTCTCGGCCACGAAGTTCTTTCCCGATAAGAACTAGAAACGTTGGGGGGCTGGTCTGTCTACCCCTCTGCACCAAAGCTCGTGCGCGGTCAACGAAACCACGCGTTGGGCGTACTACGCGCGGCGAACGTTACGCCAAGGACCAGATGGCCCGCGTCACCGACCGCGGGATGCGGCATCGACCTCACGGCTTTGTCGAAGGCGGCGGAATACGGCGCCGATCGAGTTGGTCATGGAACGAGCCTACGAAAACCGTAACCGTGGCTGTCAAAATCGTAACTTTTCAGAGCCCGAAAATCATGGCAGCTTCAGCCTATCGTTCAACAGCTGGAAGGAGGTGATCCGATGTCGAGTGGGATCTTGAGGACGGCGATGTCGCGGTCGCTCGGGTTCATGCCGGATTCGCCTCTGGTGTGCGCCTGAAGCAACAGCGGCGCAGCGCGACAACCGCTGCAATCGCCGCCGATATCTCACGGAGGCCGCCCCCAGGGGCGGCCTCTTTGTTTTTGGAGCCTAGTTCCCCGATGGGCGGCCAATTAGCCCGCGACCTTGTGCTGCCGACGCCGCCTAACTAGATACTTCGACGGACATCTAAATGGAGGGTCGTATGCCGCAATCGAACGCTGTCGCAGCCACCACGTCGGACCTCTTCGATCCGGTGCAGCTCGGGCCCTATATGCTCGCCAACCGCGTCGTCATGGCGCCGCTGACGCGCTCGCGCGCCGACGACGATGGCGTCCCAGGTGAACTGCAGGCAACCTACTACGCCCAGCGCGCATCCGCCGGCCTGATCATCTCCGAGGCCACCAACATCAGCGCGCAGGGCAAAGGCTATATACGCACGCCCGGCATCTGGACAGGCGAGCAGGTTGACGGCTGGAAGCTGACGACCAAGGCGGTGCACGCCAAGGGGGGCCGCATCTTCCTGCAGCTCTGGCACGTGGGACGCGTCTCGCATCCCGACCTGCAGCCGGGGGGCGTGCTCCCGGTGGCTCCCAGCGCCGTCCGCGCCGAAGGGCAGCAGGCCTACACGTATGACGGCTTCAAGCCACTGGAGACGCCGCGGGCGCTGGAGACCGCCGAGATTGCCGGCATCGTCGCCGACTATGCGCACGCCGCGCAGTGCGCCAAGGATGCGGGCCTCGACGGCGTCGAGATCCACTCGGCCAACGGCTACCTGTTGCAGCAGTTCCTCTCCGACAAGACCAACAAGCGCACCGACCAGTATGGCGGCTCGATCGAGAACCGCACGCGCATCGTCGTCGAGGTCGTCGCGGCGGTGACGAAAGTGTGGGGTGGTGAACGAGTCGGCATCCGTCTGTCGCCACTCACAAGGTTCGCCGACATCGGTGATTCAAACCCCGAGCCGGTCTATCTGTCGCTGATCGAGCAGATCAATCCCTACAAGCTCGCCTACATCCACGTCATCGAGGGCGACACCGGCGGCGAGCGGCATCCCCCTGGCGGATTCGATTTGCAGAAGCTGCGCCGCACCTTCAACGGCCTCTACATGGCCAACAACAGCTATGACCTGGAGCTCGCCATCGAGGCGCGGGCGCAGAATCTGGCCGACCTCATCTGCTTCGGGCGCCCGTTCATATCCAACCCGGACCTCGTCGAGCGGCTGCGCTCAGGTGCTCCGCTGGCAACGCCCGACCAAGCTACGTTCTACGCGGGCGACGCGCAGGGCTATATCGATTATCCGGCACTGTGAGGTTTCGCGTCGGGGCAGCTATTCGGAAGCAGAACGGCCGCCCCCACTGCAAAGAGCAGCGCGCATAGGGCGAAGGCGGCCATGAACCAGCCTTGCCACATGCCGTAGCTCGATGCGGCCATAGCGGCTGCCGAGGCAAACGTGGCGTAGGCGTACGGCTGCAGAACGGGGGCCAGCGTTCCCATTGCGCCCAGAATGGATAGCCCGGCCAGGGTCAACAACGCCGCGCCAACCACGCCGAGTTCGAGCCACGTCTGCATGAAGATGCTGTGCGAGTGAATCGACAGCGTCTTTTGCAGGGGGTCGGAACCGAAGTTCGGCATTTCGTCCTCGATCTCGGGGCCGAGCACATAGGTCATGTTGGCGCCGATACCTACGAAGGGCTGCTCGAGCATCTTCTCGGCCGTGAAATTCCAGATGTTGATCCGATGTCGCGCCGAGGCCTGTAGCCACGCGGCATCTTGCAGGCCGACGCGATGCGCCAGCAGCGCCGCTGGCGCGACGGCGAGGCAGGCGAGGATCCAGCCGACCGCGACAGCGCGCCTTACCCAGCGCAGCGACGCCAGTGCCCCAGCGAAGGCAACAAGCCCCACGATCAAGGCGAGCTTCGATGACTCGTGTTGGGAGAGCAGCACAACGGCTGCGGTAAGGAGCACGACGAGCACGGCCGACATGCTCTGCCACGGCTTCGAGCGCGCTTCGTTCATCAACATGGCGGCGGGCCACAAAAACAAAGCCGCGGAAGTGATATTGCGGGTCATATCGTCAGGAGCAATGGCGATGAGAGTCGCGCCTTGCCACGTGAAGAAAACGGGCGGGTTGAGATCCTCGGGCCCTAGCTCCAATAGGCGGAACAACCAGATCTTGATGCTTTGATCGGTTAGCAGCTCGACCAGGATGTAGAGAAGCCCGACGCAAACGCCGATGCGGACGCCCTCGCTCATGTGCAACAGGTTCGCGAGGGTTTCCTGCAGTATGAGCGGGACGACCAACACGACGCTGGCGACGAGAGCCAGGCCGAGCACCGCTTTGCCCAAAGCAATCTCCGGCCGCATTGCCCAAGCGGCGCTGATCAAGGCGAATGCGAAGAAGGTGGCGAGAGCGAGTGCGGCTGGACCGGGCCGCGCCTGCCATCGAGGGGCCGAGCGGTCGAAGACCGCGAACAGCAAGAACCCGGCAACGACGAACCAGTAGCTGAAGATCAGCGTCCGCGCGCTGACGAACGATGCGGCCACGGCAAACATGAGCAGGGAGCCCACCACAATGCCGCGGCGACGGGTGTACAAGCCATGGTGCGCCCAGTCGAGTTCGCTTGAAAACATCCGCGCCCCTTGTCACAAGCGAAAGCGCCTGGAGGCTAACGGCGTACGGGATTCCCCGCAAGCGGGGTAGCGCTCCTGCGGCAGAGTGGCCAGCGGCGAGCATCAGGGCGACGGGTGCTAACCACAGTCGAAGATCGCACTGCGCCTGTAATTGCTGTAATGCAAACTCTTCCGGCGCGTCCTCCGAGAAACCGTCGTCATGTGCCGTGATACGGGAGGGAACTAGTCCGACCTGCGATCGTCTGGTAGCGACTAGCCTCGTCCAAAGAAATAGAGAGCTGGCCTTGAACTCCTCGCCGATGTCCGTGACCGAAGGACTGATCCGCCTTTGGGCCCATCTCAGTCGGAGGCGGAAATGGCAACTTCTCCTCCTCATCGGTCTTGGATTTCTTGGATCTTTTGCAGAGCTGGCAACCATTGGCGCGGTCGTACCGTTCATTGCGATCCTCATTTCGCCGGAACGATTTCTCGAGAACTCGTTCGCCGCACCCTACCTCGCCTCACTAGGCATTCAACGGCCCGATCAGTTGCTGCTGCCCATCAGCATCACGTTCGGTCTTCTGGCCATTCTTTCCGCCGCCATGCGCATGCTGCAGCTGCACGCGAGCCTTCGCTTCTCCTATGGCCTGGGCACGGAGCTGAGCACGGCGATTTTTCGCCGGTCCCTCTACCAGCCCTATCTGGTCCACGTCGGCCGCAACAGCAGTCAGTTGGTCCACACCATCGTCCGCAGTACCGGCATCCTCATGACCTATGTCGTCTTGTCGGCTGTGCTTCTGTGCAGCGCCGTCATGATGATGCTCTTTGTGGTTGTCGGCCTGCTCGTCGTCGCTCCGTCAACAACCTTGATCGTGTTCAGCGGGTTGGGCAGCATCTATCTGGTCATCATGCTCTATACGCGGCGGCGCATTCAACGCAGCAGCATCGAGCGTGAGCGCGGCGCCGTCTTCGTCCTCAAGCTTGTCGAGGAGACCTTTGCGGGCATTCGCGACGTGCTGCTGGGCCACAATCAGGAGGTCTACAGCGAAGCCTACCGCAGGGCCGACGATCGATTGAGGCGGGCGGAAAGCTACAGCATGATGATCGGTAGCGCCCCGCGCTTTCTCATCGAGGGGGTCGCCATGTGCTTCGTGGCCGTGGTGGCCTATCTCCTGGCGGCTCCTGAAGGCGGCATTACGAGCTCGTTGCCCATTCTCGGCGCCATCGCGCTTGGGGCTCAACGGCTACTGCCGGTGATGCAGCAAATCTATAACTCCATCATCTTGATCCGCTCGAACCAAGCGGCGTTGGCGGAATGCGTGCTGCTGTTGGATCAGACGGTCCCGGCCGATGCGCTGGACCCCGACCCGCCAAAGCTCCCCTTCAAGCGGGACATCGTCCTGAACGGCCTGACTTTCCGTTACCACGACAACCGGCCACCGATCCTCAACGACGTTTCCTTGACGGTTATGAAGGGACAAAAAGTCGGCGTGATCGGAGTCACCGGCAGCGGCAAGAGCACGCTCACCGACATCCTCATGGGTCTGTTGAAGCCCACCTCGGGAAAACTCTTGGTCGACGGGACGCCGATTGACGATTCCACCCGGCGCGCCTGGCAGGCTTGCCTATCGCACGTCCCCCAATCAATCTTCCTGATCGATGCCTCCGTAGCCGAGAACATCGCGCTGACCGAACCCGGCAAACCCATCGACATGGATCGGGTGAAAGCCTGCGCGGCTATGGCAAATATCGCCGAGCACGTCGAACGCATGCCGGATGGCTACGACTCGCGCGTGGGCGAGCGGGGCGTCAGGCTGTCGGGCGGACAAAGGCAGCGTATCGGCATTGCCCGCGCCCTCTACAAGCAAGCGGACGTCATCTTCTTGGACGAAGCAACGAGCGCCTTGGACAGTGAGACCGAGAGCGACATCATGCGATCGATCAATCAGCTCAATCTGACGTTCTTCATCGTCGCGCATCGCGTGACGACGCTCAGCCAGTGTGATTTGGTGATCGAGCTACAGCACGGCAGGATCATCCGTACCGGGACATATGCGCAGATGATCGAGGGCGCGTGCTGAACCGCAACGGAAACCGTCGCGGGTCCAACATTGGGGGACGGCTCGAGAGCTCCCCCTGTCGATGATTCCTCTGGCGTTCGCACGCAGACCATTCTATGCCCGCATGGACGCGCGATGCCTATCGACAACGTACTGCGAGCCCTCTGAATGTATACGGAAATCACCCGCTGCAGAGTCTGCGACGATAGCCGCCTCGTCACCACGTTATCGCTGGGAGAGCAGCTACTCACGGGGATTTTTCCTCGGTCGCCTACGGACGCGATTACGAAGGGCCCGCTCGACCTCGTCTGGTGCGAAAACTGCAATCTGCTGCAGATGAAGCAGTCATACAGTCTCGATGAGATGTACGGGGAGAACTACGGCTATCGGTCGGGGTTGAACGCCTCGATGGTTCGCCACCTCACCCACAAAATTCACACGCTGGAAGCGTACGTCTCCCCTTCGGAGGCTGACCTTGTGCTGGACATCGGGAGCAACGACGGCACATCGCTGAACGCCTATCGGAGCCGCTGCAAGAAAGTCGGTATGGACCCGACCGGATCCAAGTTCTCCCAATACTACAATGCGGACATCGTCCTCATTCCGGAGTTCTTCTCGGCGGCGAGCTTCCGGCGAAGCTTCCCGACGGAGCGCGCCAAGATCGTAACGTCGATCGCGATGTTCTATGACCTCGAGAGGCCGATCGATTTCGTGAAAGACATAGCCAGCATCCTCGATGACGACGGCATCTGGCATTTCGAGCAGAGCTACATGCCGTCCATGCTGCGCACGAACTCCTACGACACCATTTGCCACGAGCACCTGGAGTTCTATTCATTGGGCGTCGTGCAGCGCATTCTGGCTGAAGCCGGGATGCGTCTTCTCGACGTGCAGATGAACTCGATAAACGGTGGCAGCTTCGCGGTGACCGCCTGCAAGGCGGCGTCATCTCGGCGAGCGAATTCGCCGGTTATCAATTGGTTGCTGAAGCAGGAAAAGTCGATGGCGCTTCACACTCCGAAGCCCTACCACGACTTCGCGGCGAGAGTTTTCCAACACCGGGAGAGCCTGCTCGACTTGCTCGAGTCCCTTGTCGCCGACGGCAAGAAGATCATCGGTTACGGCGCCAGCACCAAGGGAAACGTGCTTCTGCAATTCTGCGGGCTTACCACGAAGCACCTCAGTTGCATCGCCGACGTCAATCCAGACAAGTTCGGCGCCTACACGCCCGGGTCGAACATTCCAATCGTCTCCGAGGAAGAGGCGCGGCGCATGAAGCCGGACTACTTCCTCGTGCTTCCTTGGCATTTCAAGCACGGCATCCTGGAACGTGAGAAGGAGTTCATGGCCGGGGGCGGCAAGTTCATCTTCCCGATGCCGGAGATCGAGATCATCTAAGGGACGGTGCCACGGCTTCCAGCGCTCCGCCCGCTATCGACGGAGCGGCTTGGTCTCTACCTGCGATATAGTTCGAGAGCCTTCAGCGGATACCTGGCCGCGAGTTTGAAGATGTTGGTGCTGATACCGTTGTCGCGGCACGCCTGCAGGATTTCACGATTCAATAGAATGCGGCTCTTCCAGCCTGACGTGCTGATGCCGCCTATGCGCATCTTCACCAGGACCTCGGGTAAATACGTATACGCGATGCGCTGCTTGAACACGCGCACGATGAATTCGAAGTCCCCCGCGATGCGATAGTCGCGGCGGAACTCGCCCACCCGTTGAAAAACGGTGCGCCTCAGGAATAGAGCGGGATGGGCGGGCATCATGCCGTAAGCCAGACGATCGGGATGAAACGATCTCGAGCTGTAGCGGCGCGTTGTGCGCTCCGGCGCCCCAGTCCGGAAGTATCCGACGTCGCCATATAGCGCGTCGAGGTTCATCGGCTCCATTTTTGAAGCTACCCGCGCGAGAACGTCGTCGTTTGCGTACACGTCGTCTGAGTTGAGAAAGCAGACAACGTCGCCAGTCGCCGCCGCCACTCCCTTGTTCATCGCGTCGTAAATACCCCGATCGCGCTCGCTGTGCAGATACCCAAGTCCCGGCCGAAACGGCTCGATAACATCAAGCGTAGCGTCCGTGGATCCACCGTCGATGACAATGTGTTCGACGGCCGGCCAAGTCTGGGCTGCAACGGATCGCAGCGAGTCCGCAATCGTGGCGGCGCTGTTGAAGCACACTGTGACAACAGAAAACTTGAGTGTGGAAGTCATCGGGGCGCCGGTGCCAAGGCTGTAGCGACTTCACCGGGTTGCATGTTGAGCAACTGCCGTCCCTCGATTACGGCACATCCATTGCCTGATGCGCCGCGCGATGATGGCAAACACGATGGTTGCTGTCGAGCTTGCCGACGCATGCGCAGGCACGACATGGCCGCTCGATACTTGGTGTGTGGCGGGCGTCTTCTGGCAGCGCAACACAACCCGGCCGGTATCCGGCTCGTTAACTCAATCCGCGGGGGAAGGCGTCCTTTGACTGCTTCAGGAGGAAATCGCAGCCCCACGATTCCCGCTGTGAGAAACTTCGACCGCCATCCGCTTGGCCATAGGTGCGATGTATCAACCGGTAGCTTGGGTGCCAGTCGAACATGCGCGCAAATTCCATTTTGTGCGAGTAAAGCCCGTCGAAGTGGCTATACGGGTTCTTATGTGGACTGCGCGGCAGGAAATCATGAATGCAAAGAATGCCGCCGTCGCGAAGAACGCGGTTTGCTTCAGCCGCGATCGTGAAATGGTCGTCCGGATCGGTCAGATAGAGGCAGAACCCGAATATCAAGACATCAGCAGATGCGTTTGGCATGTCGAGCTTGTCGGCCGTGCCCACCGAGTACGCAACCTCCGGCCATTTGGCGGCTGCTTCTGAAATGGCCTTCGCCGAAGGATCGAAGCCGTAACACTTCGCGCCGAAACGTTTTGCCATCACCCTCAGTCGACGACCCGTACCGCATCCGACCTCGACGACGGCTGACGGCGTCGCCCCGAGATGGCTAAGACCCTCTAACACCGAATCGCTCGCGGCGGCTTTGCTCGCGTTCCGCGTAAAGTACGCATCACCCTCTCCGTCGAGAAATGCGTGCTTTTGCATGGCCATTTCGAGCTCTCCCAGCGTCACCTGAGGCGACTCAAGTAGATGATCAAACTCCAGCAGCGTCAACTTCGGTCGCGAAGAATGCGTGATCGGTCCACACTTTCTAGGCGACGCGCCAAGGCCGAAGGGAGAGCCACCTGCGAGCTACCGTGCCCGAGGACTGGTTCGTTGCTTGATGAGGTACGAGCTGAGACCAAAGAACCTCACCGCGCCTTGCAGGACGAAAAACGGAACCGCTTTCGGTTGCCCGTTCCGAAGCGCCCGCCAAGAATAGATGAACGGGTAACGGACGAGGAGATGGAAGAACATGGAGGCGGCGCGCTCCGGGTTCTTGCGGCAGAACTCGCCGTCGCCCTTTCCATACCAGCGGAACTTCCGCACATAGTCGGAGAAAGTCGCGAAGTGAAATTGTTGGATGTTGGTGCGGCCTATGCCAAATCGCAGAGAAGGCACCTTCGATAAGCGATAGGCAAAGTCCGTGTCGTCGATGGTCTTGGTGATATGGTCGTCGAACCGCACGTGATCAAACACGTGCTTCTTATATATCGCCGGCGCGGTTCCGATCATTCGCTTGGGGCCCGGGAGGTTGTGCGTCAAATGCCAAGTCGCCTCCTCGGCGGCGTCCCAATACCCATGATTCTCGAATGCAACGAGACCGCTCTGGACGATGTCGAAATTGAACTCCTGCATGTCGGCCACCAGGGAGGCGAGATCGCCCGGCCGCAAGCGGTGGTCGGCGTCGATCATGGCAATTAGGTCGTTGCGTGCGGCGTCGATGCCCTTTTGCCGATCCCTCGTCAGCGTCGAGTTCACCGATTCAATCACTTGGACGCCGGGGAACTCGCGGGCGATGGCGACCGTCCGGTCGGTGGAATTGCCGTCCACGACAATGATTTCATCCGGGTTGTTACGCTCGACCAGCGCCAAGCAATCGCGCAGTCGCGCCTCCTCGTTCTTCACGCAGATGACGACTGAGACCTTCATCGCGGCGTCCTGTTGACAGGCGTTTTTTTATTGACCGAGCGAGTGGTCAGGCTTGCAGTGCGGCTCTGATGGCGCTGGCGGCGTTCACAAGGCTGTAGCGGAAGCGCAGGATGTCGATGTTGCGCGAGAAATCATCGAGGTCCACCTTCCGGCTGGGAAAGTTGTTGATGATTTCGGCCATCAGCTCCGCGCAGGCAGCGTCATCCTCAACCCCGTAGCCTATCGGCAATTCCTGGTTGTTGAAGGAGTCGATGCAGTCGTTGCGCAGATGCAGGATCGGCTTCCGGTATGACAAAGCCTCCATAATGGAATTGCTGCAACTCAAGCGGTAGCGGCTTCGGTCGTACAAGATGAGGAACATGTCCACGTCGGCGACATGCGCTTCCATCTCGTGCCGCTCCATGAACTTCCCCGGACTGACGGCCGTGACATGCGGGAACCGCGACATCCCCCGGTTGTCCATGCCGATGATGCGAACTTCATAGCGGCGCTTGACGTCGCAAGCGGCGAGCCGCGTCATCACGGAATAGAGCATGGGCGTGTTGCCATAGCCGAAGACCGCAAACCGCACGTAGTCGGTGGAAACGTGCGGCGCGAAATTGCGGAACACCGTGGGGAGGGCGACGGCGCTGATGTTCAAGGCCGCAGGGTCGAGGTATTGTTTTGCGTTCGCGATCACGTGCGGCGACAGCGCGATATAGCTTACTTTGTCTGAGTGGCGCCACTCCATGACCCGGCGAACGCCGAGGTACCTGCGGGTGAGCCAGCTCCATCCACGAGCGGCAATATTAGCGGAACTTGCAAGCCTCCTGACTGCCGCCCGCACCACATGGCGCAGACCCTTCTCTCTGGCTATTTCCCGCAGGCGTTGACTGCTGCCCGGCATCGGCAGGAGAGGCAGTGCTTCCACCTTGTCGGTGGCGATTGCCTCGAAGCCGGCGTGCAGCACGAAGCAGAAGTGCAAGCCGGAATACCTGGCCGAAGATTGCAGTCGCTTGGCCTGGAACTGCACGGCGGGGTTCGCAGATAGAAACAAGATCCTCGGCACGTTCGCATCCAGCGCCTGGTCGAAAATCATCCTCAGCTGGGATGCGTAGCGGACGAACTGGAAGGGGCCCTCTGGATTGTCAACGCGCAGAGGCACGAAATCGACGCCAGAGAAGTCTAGACCATCGACGACGGCGATTCGCTTGAGCGCCGCTATATGGCTGGCGTCGGCAAAGAACCTGATGCCGTCGTGCGGATAGGCCAGGCGGATGCATTCCAGAAATGCGGAGTTCACCTTTTCATGACTGGCGCCGCGGACGCACGGCTCGCAGACGAAGATCATGCCGCACCCATCATGATGCGGACCAGCCCAGCGAAGTCTGCCTGGGGTTTCCAGCCCAGCCCGCGCAGCAACGTCGGGTTGCTCACCAGCACCCTGTATTCCGGCGAAAAATCACCACGCGTGACGACGTGATCGGCAGGATTCAGCCCTACGCTCGCAAAGCATCGGTCGATCCACTCTTGGATACTGTGTGCCTCGCCGTTGCCAATGACGGCTTCGAACACCCCATCCTGGTTGACCAGGGTCCACACGGCCCGGACGATGTCGCCGGCGTAGTTGAACTCCTTGCGGACGGTCGGATCCCCGACGATCAATTTCTCCTGGCTTCCCCCGGCAATGCGAATCGCCGCCTCGGCTATGCGCTTGTTGACGTGACGGCTCGAGCGAAGCTCGCTGTCGTGGTTGAAGAAGTAGCCGAAATAGATGGCCATCGCGAAACGCTCGCGAAAATAGCGTGCGCTGTAGAGCGAGTGAATGCGCGCCATCGCGTACGCGCTTCCCGCGTGGAGCGGCGCGGTCTCGTCGATCGGAAGCCCGACGTTCTTGAGTTGCAGGGCGCTCCCCGACAAGAAAATCCGCGCGCCGGGCGCTGCTTTCCGCGCCGCCTCGAGGATGTTGATCGTTCCGGTGCTGATCGCTCCGTGGTTGTCGAACAGCGCGTCGTGATCGGTCACCGAATTCGCGGCGAAATGAAAGATGTGGGTCGGACGCTCGACCGCGATGAGCTGCGCTACGAAGTCGCGGTCGGCAACGTCACCGACCAGCCCCCTGCCGCCACGGCTCACGCCAAGCCACTCGACTTGCTCGGCCGACAACAGGCGCGAGAGCAATTGACCGTCCTGGCCTGAGATACCGAAGATCAGGGCCTTCATCGGCTCGCGGGCCTCGATTATTGACCGTCGTTGATGTTGAGCGCGTCCAAGAACGCTTTATAGCCGACCTGGCCGCGAAGAGCGCTCAGCGCTCGCAAAGTGGCATCCGGCGTGTCGTTGATGGTGCCATCGACCGCCGCAACATAGTACTCCGTATAAGCTCGGCCGAGCGCGGCCTGCACTGGGTCATGCAGGTTGTTCTGAATGCTGTAGAACTGCATGGCTTGCACCTTCATCTCCGGCGCAGAGAGGGGTCTGGTGGCGTGGTCCACTAGCAGGTCGGCGTGTTCCTGGCGCGAGCGGGCCGTCCTGGAAAAGCCGAAGGACTGATGGGGATGGGCCGCGGCACAGATCGTCGGTACGCCAAGGTAGGCAAGCTCGTTGGCGACCGTCCCGTACGCGGTAACGCCACAGGAAATGGGCGCGGTCGCCAATTCGGCGTTGTTTGTCGACCGGTCCAGCCAGCGCACTGCGGGGTATTTTTCTCTAAGCTCCTCCGAGGCGGCGTCGCTGAGTGCAATCTGGTTCGGATGCGGCTTCAGGACGAAGGGGATGGCTGCGGCATCCAACGTTTCGATCGTTGAAGTGATCCAGTCCCAAAAATCGTTGAAGACGAAACCGGGATATACATTGGGGCTGTCGTAGAAGTCGTGCAGGAAGATGACGACTGCGCCAGTGAGCTCCGTCAGTTGGCGGCCGCTCGATGTCGCATACGCCGATTGGCGCATGTATGCGGTGGCGGCGTCGATCCCACCCGACAGCCGGTAGTCCAACAGCTCACCGGCACGGCGCAGGCAATCTTGCTGCTGCGCGTGATCGAGACTCTCAAATGTCTGGCGGTAGCCGCGTGTGTCTATCGTTTGATGCCAATGGGTGCGGTCCAAACGATTGCCGAAGTGAGACAGATTGCTGAACCCATACACCGCAACGTCCTCTTGTATGGCGACGCGCACAGCTATGCCGTGCTCTATGTATGTCGTGTAGGTCGTCAGGTAGATCTTCGGTTTGCAGGTCCGGAAGTAGCCTCTCGCGCGGCGTATGTCTCGCATCGCCTGCCAAATGAGGCGCCAGACAAACGGATCGTTGACGTCGAACTTCGGCTCGGGACGAAACCTGAGATAGCTGTCGACGATCAGGTCGCCGCAGACCAATCCATCGATTTCCTCGTCGGCCCAGCGCAAATTCTCGCTGTGCTGCTTGGCGCGCCACTCGCGCCAGGTGCGAAAGCTCCGCCACAGCGCCGCTGTGTCCGAGAAGGGGTGGGACCAGGAGCTTGAACGGTAAGCTACTCCATCAGCGAGCGCTCCGAAGCACCGGGTCCATTGCGAGGTCTGCAGCCAGATCAGCAGGGCGCTCCGCCTCACTTCCGACCACGGGTTGAAACCGAGTGCGGCACTCGCCGAGGCGACGACGACGAGATCGACATGAACGTCGGCGCGTTGGCGAATATCGGCAACGAGAGCCCCCATGAGGCCGAAGTACATAGGGTTGGGGACGCATTGAACGGCAATGCGAGTCGGTGGCTCATGCTCGCGGCGGCGCCGCGGCCGGCAAGTGCGCAAGAGCTCCTCGCGCAATGCAGCCGGCAGCCGGCCGGCTGGAAAGCGCTGCAGAAGTTTCAGCCGGCCAAGTAAAGAAGACAGATTTCCTATCACAATCGCTTTCCATCTCGGCATCGCATGCTTGCGGGATATCGCTATTGGCGCGGCGCGGTCGTCAGTTGAGGCGCTTGAACCCCGAATGAGCCACCGGCCCTTTCAACAGCGTCATCACGTCTCTGCCATCCTCGCACTCACGCACCAGCCCAAAGAGTGGATCGAGCGCCTCGAAGTAGCCGTCCACCACGTCGGGCAAATGTTCGGTGCAGGCGTAAACGCAGTTTCCGGCCAAATATCCACGCGCCAGCATTTCTTGCGTGATGAGAGTCTTGTAGGCGAGGGCGCGGTCGCTGCGGAACGTAAATCCGGCCAGCGCCGGCATGCCCCAGAGGTCGATGCCAAGGCCGTGCTTGTCAGCCAGTGCCTGCCACCGCTGCTTGATGCCGTGGCCAATCGCGGTGATCGTTTCCCATGATCTCACGCGCTCCATGACTTCGAGCGTTTTGACGGCGGCGGCGGAGCCAATGCGTTCGGTCCAGAAGGTGCTCGAGATGAAGGTCGTCTGGGCGGCCTCCATGACCTCGCGTTTTCCGATGACGCCCGTTATCGCGTAACCGTTGCCGAGCGCCTTGCCGACGGTGGCCATGTCCGGGTCAACGCCGTACAGCTTGTGCAATCCTCCGAACGTCTGGCGAAATCCCGAGGTACATTCGTCGAAGATCAAAACGATGCCCTTGCGGTCGGCGAGGCTCCTTATCTTCTGCAGGAAGCCGGGCTCGGGCTCGCTATTGCGCGAGACCTCCATGAAGATAACGCCGATGTCATGCTGCCTCGTTAGCGCTTCGAGCTCGTCGAATTGATTGTAGTTGAAGGGCAGCACGCTTCCGCGCAACTCCTTCGGCACTCCCTTCGGTTGGAGGCCGGGAAGCAGGTGGCCGGCCAGCGTCGTGTCGTCGCCGAGATTGGCTGCCAGGTACCAGTCGTGCCAGCCGTGATATCCGCAGAACGCCACCTTGTCCCGACCGCTCGCGGCGCGCGCGATGCGTATGGCAATGGCGTTGGCTTCCCCGCCCGAGCGCGCAAAGCGCGCCATGTCGGCCCACGGGTGAATTTCGACCAGCTTCTCCGCCAGCAGGACCTCTTCCGGCGCATTCAGCGTCGCTGAGTTCCCTTCGGTGACGACCTTGTGCACCGCTCCATCGACTTCGGGATGACCATAGCCGAGCGTGTTGGTCCCTATGCCCATGATGGACATGTCGATGTATTCGTTGCCGTCGAGGTCCCACACCTTGCAGCCTTTGGCCCTGCTGAAGTAAGCGGGCCACTGCTCGGGCAAGAACATCTCGCTGCGCTTGGACAGCAGCATGTTGCCGCCGGGAATGACGCGCTTGGCGCGCTTCCAGAGCTTTTGTCCCGTTCCCAGGGTGGCGCCTTCGTTGCGCACGAGGGTCTGGTTTGCGGCGAAAAGCTCCGGTTGGTCTTGTTGCAGCTTGAGGATGTCTTGCCAGGTGAAGTTGCGGTCGGGAGAGAAATGCTTGAAGACGGCGGACACCACTTCGTGGTCGGGCACCTCGTCTACGGTCCAGCGGAGCGCCGAGAGATCGGAGCCGTGGACATAGTTGCGGGAGGTAAACTTGCCGCTGAATTTCACGTAGGGCGTGACGTGCTCGCGATCGTAAGGGACCTGCGTCTCCGCGGCGGCGCGCTCGAGGGCAGATACTCTGACGATCTCAATGTCCAAACCGTCGGGATACGTCGGCGTCAGCGTGTTGCTCAAGTAGTCGACGTCGTCGGCGAGGAAGGCGCCGATCATCTCGTCGACGAGGCGCGCATCGATGAGCGGGCAGTCGCCGGTTATCCGCACCACGACGTCGGCGTTGTACGCTTGCGCCGCCCCCACGAAGCGAGCGAGCACGTCGGTTTCGGATCCCCGGAATGTCGCAAACCCGAGCCCTTCGACGTGGCGCACGAGGGGAGCGTTGCTCTCGTTGTCGCCGGTGGCCAGCACGATCTGGTCAATCTTGGTCGACTGTCCCAACCGCTGCAGCAGCAGCTCGATCATCGGCACGCCGTCGGTGAGGCGCAGGACCTTATTGGGTAAGCGAGTCGCTCCCATGCGAGCTTGAACGAGCGCGACGATTTTCATTTCGCTTAGTGTCTCGACCAGTTGGCTGGATTGAGGAGGTACGGCGGAACGCCCTTTAGCTCAAGGGGCAGCTCCGGCAGGGAAGCCTCGGCGGCGTTGACGATGGCTTGAAGATGCGCCGGGCCATCGACCCCGACGACCACTTTGGTCACGTGCGGCACGGCGAGCGCAAACCTGATGCAGGCTTCCAGAGGGCTCAACCCGGTGCGCTCGAGCCACTGATCCCAGGCGTTCCAGACCGGCTCCCAGGTCGAAAACAGCGCTGGCCGCGTCTCCGGCGGCATCAGCAGCAGCCCCTGCAGGAAGGCCGAGCGGGCGTGAAGCTCGCATCCTCGGTCGGCCAGCTTCTCGAGCCAACCGGATTCCACCATGCGCCTGTCGAAAACATTCAGGGGCGCCTGGACCAGATCGAAGCGCAAATGATCGAGTTGGTCGAGCATTGCCGGCTCGTAGATCGAGATGCCGATCTTACGCGTGCGCCCGGATCGTTTGAGACCAAGCAGAGCCGAATAGATCGCTTCACCAACCGGCGTTGTGAGCTGCTCCGGCTTGTGCAAGAGAACCGCCTCGAGCGTTCCGACGCGCAGCCGAGCGAGTGAGGCGTCGATCTGACGGGTGACCCAGGCGCCGACCAAAGGTTCGTCGGGCGGTAGCGGCGGCAGCTTGGTCACCACCTTGAAGCGATCGGCGGCGCAACGGCCCAAGACCGATTCACTGGTTCCGTAGCCAATCGCGGTATCGAGCGTGTCGATGCCATGGCGGAGCGCAAGATCAAGGATCGATCGCACGTCCGCTTCTGCGACCTGGCCGTGCGCATTGGCGATGCCGTAGGGTTGACCGAACTGAACCGTGCCGAGGGCGAGGCGAGCTTGTGTCATCTGGAATGCTGTCTTGCTACCCCCGTAGGAGGCTCTGCCACAGCGCCTTGAATATTCTGTACTCGGCACGCAGCCCGCGCCCGAAGGTCGAGGACCCCACGCGGTCAAGCGTTCTTACAGGAAACTGCTCGATGCGCCAGCCTCCCCGGGCGGCACGGATAATCAGCTCGGTGGCGATGGAATCGTACGTGCTCAGCCTTGGAAGACCGGCAAGCCTGTCCAGCCTAAAACCTTTGATCCCGCACAATGGGTCTTCTAGCGCCCAGAGGTAGCGGCCGACGAGGCTGAAGACGGTCTCCGAGTAACGCTGATGGCGGTCGCGAATCCCCACGACCGCATCGGCCCCGCCCAAGAGGCGGGACGCGGCGACGCCAACGTAGTCTGCCCCATGTTGACCGTCGGCATCGGCCGTCACCGCGTATTTGAAGCCATGGTCAATGGAGTACTTAAGGCCGGCTGCGACCGCCTCGGTGTAACCGACGTTGACCGGCTGCCTCACGACGAGCGCTCCGGCTTCGCTCGCCAAGCGCGCCGTGTCGTCGGCAGACGCGTCGTCAACTACCACGACAGTCCCGATCGGCACGAACGCGCGAACCACGCTTTGAATGGAGCGCGCCTCGTTGAAGGCGGGAACGACGATCGCCAGCGCCCGATCGTTCAGGCTGGCGCTCATTGAAGGTCCGTCCAAGTCAGATGGTCGCCTGCCGATTTGGCGGTGCGCAATTGCCGCCCGACGACCAAGTCGACATCGTAGGGCGCGATGGCATCCGTTGGGCAAGGACGCAAGATCTCCAGATCAGCTCGCGCAATCCGCGCTCCCGCCGGCATGTCCTGCTTTACGCGCACGGATCGCCGTTGCAGCACAACCGTCTGAGCCTCGTTCGACTCGACGCGCTTTACGAAACCGCCCAGCGAAGCTTCGAGCTCGCGACTGCGCAGCACCATCTCGCGCCAAGTTGCCGGCGTCATCGAGAAGGCGTGGTCGGGCCCGACCCTGTTCGTATCGTCGGTGAAGTGCTTCTCGATCAGCCGGCCGCCCAGAGCTATCGAACCCAATGCCGTCGCATGCCCCGGCGTGTGATCGCTCAGTCCGAGAACGAGGTTGGGATACATGGTGCGGAATGTGGTGATGACGTTGAGGTGGGTGTGACCGAAGTTTTCCAGGCTGCCGGTGTAATTCGTGTTGCACTGCATGAGCGCGAAGTTGTCGTTCGTCTCGCCGGCTACGTCGACGGCACGTTGAACATCGGCGAGCGAGGAGGCGCCCGCCGCAATGATGTACGGCTTCCCCTTCGCGGCGATGTGGCGAATGATTTCCGGCCATGTGATGTCGCCGGAACCGATCTTGTAGGCGGGCACGTAGGGGTCGACATGGTCCACGAGCTCGATCGAATAGGGACTAGTGAAGAACGTGATGCCGGCTTTGTCGCAGGTCTCCTTGAGGATCGGCGTCCAATCGAGATTGAGCGAGGCGTCCCTGTAGACGTCGAAGACACTCTTCTTCCATTTGGCTTGGTGGGACTGCTGACCTCCCAGCGCCCGGAACCCCGCATCGCTGACGATCGTGCTGGCGTCGAAGTGCTGGAACTTAGCCGCCTCCGCCCCTGCCTCCTTGGCGAGATAGATCAGCGCCTTGGCGCGCTCGATATCGCCATCGTGGTTGGCGGAGATGTCGGCGATAAAATACGTCGGCTCTGCCAGGCTGATCCTTCTGTCCTCGATCAGCAGTTCCGGAACTGAGGACGTCATGCCGTATGCTCCAAGTATTCGTTGGCGGCTGCTTCGATCACATCGCTTGTGGAGGGCAACTGAACGCCGAACTGGCGTTCGAAACGTGTCACGTCCATGCGCATGTCCCCCGGGCGCGGAGCCTTCAGACGCGCTGTCGCAACGCTTCCCGAGTCGATCAGACTTGCATCCAAGCTGCAGATGCGCGCGAACTCACGCGCGAAATGTTCTTTCGAGCAGCCCCCGCGGCTGCCGAGATTGAACACGCCGGACTGCGGCTGAGCGATCACCCGTGCAACGCAGGCGCTCAACGAGCGCATGTCCAACGGGGAAAAGAATACGTCCGAAAACGCCGTCAACCGGTTCTTCGAACTCAGCGTCGTGAACAACCAGCTGCTCAGCCCCTTGCTCGGATAAGCCATCGAGCGTCCGACAAAATTCGTCCGCAGGACCGTCGCCGCCGGCGCTTTCAGGGCGCAAAGCTCGCCCGCGTACTTCGAAAGGGCATAGACGTTGATGGGGCCAACGGCGTCCTCATGGTGCGGACCCGGGCCGCTGTAGAGCTGGTCGGTCGATATACTGACGAGGTGCGATCCAGTTGCCGCGTCGTCGATGGCCGCCGCCACGTCCGCCACAACTTGCACGTTGCTGCGGTAGGCCGCAGCCAAGTCCTGCTCACACTGGTCGACGTCGGTTAGGGCGACCAAATTGGCGACGACGTCGGGCCGCAAATCGCGCAGCGCGTCCGTGAGCCCGCGCCGCGTCAACTCACCGATGTCTCGCTCGTCCGCTTGCGGCTGCCGGCCGCGCACCTGTTTCACCACGCGATGTCCGGCGCTCGATAGCGCGCCGCAAAGCCGCGATCCGAGAAACCCACTACTTCCGAGAACGAGGATCGATTTCGAAGTCATAGTGCGGTTCATCCGCCCATTCGGACCATCGCCGCGCACCGGCGCAACGAGCTTAACGCCTATATCGCGCCGATCTTCGGTCGATTGGCCTCAATCCAGCTCCGGAGCTCGTCCAATCCCATCCATTGCGAGTTGGTGTCACTGCGATAGACGAACCCGTCCGCCACCTTCTGACCGTTCTTGACGCGCATCGCGTCCGCCGACCAATTGTGGATGGCCGGCAGAATCTTGAAGTGGTCCGCGTATTCGAACGTCGTCGGTGAATCCTCCTCGCCGATCATCTGCTCGTGCAGCTTCTCGCCGGGGCGAATGCCAACGACATCAAGGCGTGCCGTTGGATCGACGGCGGCGGCGATGTCCGTCAGCTTCATGGAAGGAATCTTCTTCACGTAGATTTCGCCGCCAACCATGTCGTCAAAGGCGTGCCAGACCAGCTCGACGCCCTGCTCCAGCGTGATCATGAAGCGCGTCATCCGCGGGTCGGTTATCGGCAGGCATCCGCTATCCTTGACCGAGAGAAAGAACGGGATGACGGAGCCGCGCGAGCCCATGACGTTGCCGTAACGGACGACGGCAAAGCGCGTGTCTCGGCTGCCCGAATAGGAGTTGCCGGCGACGAACAGCTTGTCGGAAGCAAGCTTGGTGGCGCCATAGAGGTTGACGGGACTGCTGGCCTTGTCGGTCGACAGAGCGACGACCCGCTTCACCGCCTTGTCGATGCACGCATCGATCAAGTTCATCGCACCAAGAACGTTGGTCTTTACACACTCGAACGGGTTGTATTCGGCGGTCGGGACGATCTTCGTCGCCGCGGCATGAACCACATAATCGACGCCGTCGAGGGCGCGATAAAGTCGTTCGCGATCGCGGACATCGCCGATGAAGAAACGCACGCGATCATCGCCCTCGAACTTCTTCGCCATGTCCCACTGCTTCATCTCGTCCCGCGAATAGACGATGATCTTGCGTGGATTGAAGCGTCGAAGCGTCATCGGCAAGAATGTGTTGCCGAACGAGCCGGTTCCCCCGGTCACGAGGATGGTGCTGCCCTGAAGCATGGATAACTCTAGACTTCCCTTATTCCCGCGCTCTTGCCCTGAACTTCAGTTCCCCCAAGACCACGATGACGAGATCGCGCACCCTAGCCTTGGCGACCAGCCGCGCGCCGTGATGGCGTGGCCTCGTGGTAAATCGACCTCGACGGGAGGGAAGCGGTGCCAATCCACCTCAACCGGGCGCATGTTTGAGCAGCATGCATAGTGACGGCCCCGCCGATTGGCAATCGCGCAATTCAAGCGTATTCAGCACCTTGGGTGCAACAGCCGCGTGGCCCGGCGCCCCTTACGGGGACCGGGGCGGCCAGGCAACGATTTCAGACGCTTCATACAAGCCGAGAGCCATATCATTTTGTCGACGAACGCACCAATTGCCCTATTCATCTTCAATCGACCCCGCCATCTGCGGAACACTCTCGCGGCGCTGGCCAAGTGCCAGGGTTTTGCCGGCGCGCCGATCTTCGTATTTGCCGACGGCCCGAGGCGGCCCGACGACGTCTCGACAGTCGAAGCGGCTCGAGCGGCGGCAAAGGATCTGCTGGGCGATCACGCCGTATACAGATTTAGCGACACCAACAAAGGTCTGGCGCGCTCGATCATCGATGGCGTGAGCGCTGTCCTGCGAGAGTACGACCGGGTCATCGTTCTGGAGGACGACCTCGACCTCGCTCCCGGCTTCTTGACGTATATGAACGCCGCGCTCGATCGGTATGCGGCCGAGGATCAGGTCTATCAAATCTCGGGGCACGCCTTCGACGCCCCGGAGTTGGCCGCGCGTACGACGGCCGCGTTCCTGCCCTTCATTGGGACTTGGGGATGGGCAACGTGGCGCCGGGCTTGGAAGCAGATGGACGAGACGGCCAGCGGTTGGGAAGCGATCAAGAAGCATCCGGAGCTGCGGCGCCGGTTCAATCTCGGCGGCGTCTACGACTACGCGACGATGCTGGAGCGGCAGATGCAGGGCAAACGGGACTCCTGGGGCATCCGTTGGTACTGGAGCGTCTTTGCTCACGACGGACTGGTCCTCTATCCGCCGCGCACGCTTGTTCGCAACGAAGGGTTCGACGGTTCGGGTTCCCACGGTCGCGGCGCTCTCCGTCGCTACGGAGATGCCCGCCAAAGTTTCCATGAGGGCGCCATTGAGCTTCCGGCACCGGTGTTGGATGCTGCGGCGTTCGCGGCGGTTCGGCGCGCCATAGCCCGGCAGAATGGCGGGGCCGCGGGAATGCTTGCCGACATGGTCAAGAAATTGGCCGGCAGGGTGCTGTCGCGGTAAGCATGCGAGTTGGGCCGTCCAGATTTCTCCCCGCCGAAAGGATTGATGCTTGGCGCTGATCTTCATCACAGGCGCGCGCGGCGCCATCGGCCAGCACGTCGTCAGGATTGCGCGTCACCGGGGAGACGTCGTTGCCGGCCTTGGGCACGGCGCGTGGAGCGGAGACCGCGAGCTCCCCGGTATCGATTTCTGGATCAACGGCGACGTGACGGCGGACAACCTCTCGGAAATGACCCGCCAAGCCGGCATGCCGGACTTGGTGATCCATCTGGCGGGTGGCTCGCTGGTCGCCGCCTCCATCCAGCATCCCGCAGAGGATTTTCGCCGCACTGTCGAAAGCTCGCAGCATCTCTTCGAATGGCAGAGAACCGTAGCGCCCAGCGCCCGCGTCGCAATCGCTTCGAGCGCCGCCGTCTACGGCGATGGGCACGACGGATTGATTGCCGAGAGCACGAGCTTCTCGCCTAAGTCTCCCTACGGAACGCATAAGGCGATGGTGGAGTTGTTGGCGCGCTCCTACGCGCGCCAGTTCGGCAGTCCTCTCTCCATCGTGCGGCTCTTCTCGGTCTACGGTCCCGGGCTGCGCAAGCAGTTGATCTGGGAGATCACCTGCCGCCTGGCCAAGGGTGAGCGATCCCTCACGCTCGGCGGCACGGGCCGCGAAAGGCGCGATTTCGTCCATATCGCCGATGCCGCGCAGATGTTGCTCGACGCGGCTGCGGCAGCGGACGCCTCAGTTCCGAGCCTGAATGGGTGCAGTGGGGTCCCGGTGACCGTCGCCGCTGTCGTCGACCAGGTTGCATCTCACTTTCCGCGCAGCGCGATTGACTTTTCCGGGCTGGCCCGAGCAGGTGATCCGCACTCGCTCGTCGGGGATCCGTCGGCGATGCGCAAGGCCGGCTACGCGACACCCACCAAACTTGCCGACGGGATCGCCGAGACCGTAGCTTGGATCAAAGGTAATGTCGGGTAGCGTGGGCCTCAATCTGTGACGATTAGAGTAGCTTTCCCGCTTATCGGAGGCGAGACATGGACCGGCGGGTACGTTTACCTCAAGAACACCTTGTCGCTTATCCGCTCGCGGCTCGCGCGTGACATCGAGGCCAGCGTTTTCCTTTCGCGCCGCGAGCATGATCGCTATGGGGCGGAGCTGAGCCCCCTCGTCGACGGGCGCCTGCTCGTCGATCCGTCGCCAACAGAAGTCGGCTCGGGGTTGCGCGCCGTAGAGGCGGTCGTGTTGGGCTACGATCGCCGGCTGGCCCGTCTGCTGCAACAATCGGGAATCGACGCAGCGTTCGAAGTCGCTCGCTTTTATGGAGCGCGATTTCCGCTACCGCTGATCTCGTGGATGCCGGATTTCCAGCACCGGATGATGCCGGAAATGTTCTCGCCTTTGCGGCGCTGGCGCCGCGATGCGGGTTTCCGCATGCAATTCCACGCCCGTCGCACGATCATGTTGTCGAGCGAGACGGCGCGCGCCGATCTCAAGCGCCTTTACCCTCGCGCGGGGGCGAATGCGCACGTCGTTCCCTTCGCCCTTGACCTCGACGTCTCGGCGCCACTCAAGCGCGGCGAGAAGCTGAGAGCGGAGTATGGACTTCCCGCCCGCTTCTTCTTTTTGCCGAACCAGTTCTGGCGCCACAAGAACCACGACGTCGTCGTCGACGCGCTGCGACGGCTGAAGATCAACCCCGGACTCGATCGCATACCGCCCATCATCCTGTCCGGACTTACCAAGGGGCAGCACGGCACCGCTCACTTCGATTCCATTCTCGCCCAGGCGCGTGCGGCAGGCGCCGAGTCGCACTTTCGCTATCTCGGACTCATCCCCTACGACGACGTCCTCGGATTGAATGCCACCTGCGACGCGCTCATCAATCCGTCACGATTTGAAGGCTGGTCGACGCCGATCGAGGAGGCCAAGGCGCTTGGCACCCCGCTCGTGCTCGCCGACATTCCCATCCATCGCGAGCAGGCCCCACAGGCGCGCTTCTTTGATGCCTCATCGGGAGAGCGCCTTGCGCAATCGATACTCGCGGTCGCGGAATCCCCGCCGGCAACTCGGCCCCCGGTGAGCGAACTCGTCGTGGCGCAAAACGCGCGTCTCGATGCGCACGCCACCAGCCTGCTGGCGACGATCAGGGCTGCGCTCGCGGCCGGTCGGCGATAAACGAGTACAGTCTGCCTGGCCGATTGTCGGCGAGCGTCAGCGCTCGCCAGGCGAGCGACCAAACGGGACCCCACCCCAGCAGCCGCCGCACAGCGGGGCGGGCCCCCGGCACCAGATTTCCGACCCGTTCGGCGATTTCATCGCGCAGGCCATCCAGAGTATTGGGGGCAAAGTTGATGGGGCTTTCGAGCGGTCTCAGAACCGTATGCAGATCGAGGCCGGCCGATGTGATCGCGCGCTTGTACTGCGCCAGCATGAAGGCGTTCTCTCCCCCGTAACGTTTGTGCAGCGGATGCGCATCCAAGAACGCGGGCAGATCCTCGGCACGGGAGATCACGTGCTCGCGTATGGCGATAAGGCGCCCGCCCGGCTTGAGCACGCGGAAAAATTCACGACATGCCGCGCCCAGATCGCGCGTGTGATGGAGGACGGCGCGCGCAAATACGAGATCAAACACCTGATCGTTGAAGGGCAGTCGCTCGGAAAACTCCTGAACGACGTCGATCGGCAGCCCGGCATCCTTGGACAACTTGCGAATGGCCTCGCCGCCGACGAGTTCGCTGTTGTCGGGCTCCAGCGCCGTGACTGCAAAGCCCTCCTTGGCAAGCGCGAAGCTCGAAATCCCCCGCCCGGCGCCGACGTCCAATGCGGGCGCTCGTGCCGGCGGGAGCAGGGGCCGCAGGGATTGCCATTCGTCACTGCGCCAGTAGCGCGTTGCCGCGTCGATGAGCGGATCGTCGTAGTACGCAGCCAGCACCAGATCGCGCTGCTCAGGTTGCGAGCGCAGCCAATCTACGGCTTGCTCCCACGTGCTGAACTTACTTTGCCGGTTCATCGCGCACCGACGCATGTTCCAACTGGCGAATGACCCTCGCAGGGTTTCCTGCGACCACCGTATAGGGCGCGACGTCATGGGTGACGACGGAATTGGCGCCGACGACCGCGCCCTCGCCTACTGTAACTCCCTTCAGGATGACGGCGCCGAATCCGATCCAAGCCTTATCGCGGATCGAGACCGGCTTGATGGTTATGTCGTCCCAGCGCTTCGCGCCGCGCATCCAGTCGGCAACATCGTTGCGCCGGCGATCCCAAAGCAGGGAATGGGAGTCGTGATCAACGATGGTCACGCTCCACGAGATGATAACGTCATCACCAATCGCGATGCCGGTGTGGCAAACCAATCTACTCGCCCCCACAAACGATCTGTCGCCAATCTTGACGACGCCGTTTGGACTATCGAAGTCGATGCGGCAATTGACGATCGAATTGCTTCCGATAACTGCTCTGCCGCCTCCCTTTAGCCCGATCCTCGACCAGCGCACGCGCGTGTCGGCACCCACTGAGACGCGGCCGGCGCGCCGAGCACGCAGCCCCCATACATAGTCAAAGAGGTCGAGGGCCATTTTCACGGTGCAGTCCACGGTCGCAATGGAGAAGGCCGGCCGAGACACGGCCTTCGAGGGAGGGCGAAGGAACCCTGTGGTAGCGGAGAAACTCAGACCCGTCATCTCGCGGCGGCGAATAGGTGTAACGATGGCTAGCGCGCCGCCGGCCTGCAAAATCTCCTGCATGATCGGCGCGGCGCGATACTGTAAAGGATAGCCTCGTCGCCTCCGGTCCGCGGCGCCGGCCTTTAACTGCATTTATCCAGCCAACGCGGAGCACTTGGATGACGTCCTGCTGATGCGAGACATTCTGCACATCGCCAAGTTCATTGCCTCCCATCCTCTCACTCGCGACCAGCAGTTCGCGGCCTGGTGGAGGGTCGTCTCGTGGCAGTTGAAGAGCCGCATGAGCTCGGAGGTGATCGTGCCCTGGCTGGGGGGGCGCAGCTTGGCCGCATGCCGGGGCATGCGGGGCATTACCGGCAACATCTACGCCGGCGTGCACGAGTTCAGGGACATGATGCTGACCATGCACTTCCTGCGTCCCGGCGACCTCTTCCTCGATATCGGTGCGAACGTCGGAAGCTATGCCATCCTCGCCTCGGGGGTGAGCGGTGCGACCACCTGGGCGTTCGAGCCCGATCCGGTGACGCTCGGATTTCTGGCCCGCAACATCGCCTTGAACGAGCTCGGTGATCTCATCCAGACATTCGACTGCGCGTTGGGTGATGCCGATGGCGAGGTTTGCTTCACGGTCGGTCTCGATACGAACAACAAGGTGTTGACCGAATCTGACGGTGAGAATGTCCGGCGTGTCCCGCAGCGGCGCCTCGATGGGCTAACGAACGGCGCCTCGCCCATCATGATAAAAATGGATACGGAAGGACACGAGGACCACGTCTTCTCCGGGGCGAGGGAAACACTCGCCCGGGACGGCCTTCGCGTCATCATCGCCGAGACGGTGTCACCGGCGGTGCAAGACATGCTGATGGCACAGGGATTCGTGCAGGGTTACTACGACCCGAAATCTCGACTGCTATCGCGCCGGCCCAACGCCCTGAAGTCGTTTAACTCCTGCTGGGTCCGGGATTGGGACTTCGTGCAGACGCGGCTTCTCGAGGCGCCGGCCGTGGAGGTTCTCGGATCCTATATCTGAGTGGCGGTTCGCGCGGCCGCGTCAAGCGTCGGCCAGCGTCTCCAGGGCGGCCAGGTCCTTGAGGCGCAGCGCGGACGAGGGATCATTGTCGATCAGGCCGCGACGCCGCAAATCCACGAGCAGCGCTGCCAGCGAAGCGATGTCGACCCCTAGAAGATCGGCAACGAAGCCGGATGTCAGCGTATCCGGCATCACATGGGGATCGCGTCCCTCATAGCCATTGTTGCGCGAGATCGACACCAGCAGCGCCGCTACTCGGGAAAGCGGCTTGTCAGGGGCGGCGACTTCCTGCGAACGGCGGCGGGCGGTCAGCGCATCATCGATCTCGGCGACCGGTGCAGAGCGGCGCTCCGCCCGGGGATACGGGGCGCGGACGTTCAGTTTCCCGGCAACGGTCGCGAACGGCATGTCCTATTTCTTTCCCTTGGCAGCACGCGGCACTGCTATGCCCTGGTAACGAATTCGGCCGGGTTGGTTCGCCGGCGGAGGGCCTGATGCGTCGATATTTCTTCAATTGACGCCTCAAAGCCGCACCCCGCGTACGCCAATTTGCCGCTTCGACCCCGTCCGGGCCCCGAAAATCCTTGAAAATGGGCGCAATCCGCCCGATATAGCGGGCCGAAGCATAGCGCTCGCGGTTGCCCGCACGGCCCATATCCAGAAAATCTCAATCTTTTTCCTGGAAACGCCGGGGAACCGACGGCGTTGAGGTGTCTGTGGCCGTCTACTGTCGATGTTGGTGAACATGGTTGAGGAAGAGTTGAGCAGTCTTAAGGATCATACCGGCGCGTTCACCGACTGCCATGACACGTGCGCCGACGGCTGCGCGGATACGTGCGAGGCCGAGCGGGAGGCACGCCGGAGCGCCGAGCAGAAGGTGCGGAAGTGCCTGCTGTGCCGCGACCCCTTCCCCAGCGCGTGGGCGGGCGAGCGCGTGTGCCGCAAGTGCAAGTCCACGTCGACGTGGCGCAGCAGCGGCATGGAATGAGCGGCGACACTGGCTCCGATAGGATTAGGGGCGGCCACATCGGCCGCCCCCTTTTTCTTTGACTAGGCCAACCTTGGATCGTCACGGCCCCGGCGCGGTCTCCTGCGTGGGAGCCGGCTCGGGCGTGCTCACGGGCGTCTCGGCACTGTAAAACAGGGTGTAGAGAACGACGGCGGCAATGACGGCCATCGCCAGCGACCACGTCAGAACACGGAAATTCAAACGGCGAGGCGACGCTTGCCGGGCTTCGGTAGGCGTCAGGACTTCCTGTGGCTCGTGCATGTGATCCTCCCAAAAACGAGAAATGCACACACCCGTGCAAAGGTTCCGGGTGGCGCATGCCTACAAAAGCGTCGCGAGCGATGCGGCCGCGCCGACTGCAGCAACCATGCTCTAGGACCGGTCGCCGCGCTTGATGTATTCCGGCGCAGTTTCGAGGCTCTCCTTGGTCGCGTTGGTGCCAACGATAAGGCTGTTGTTGTTTGTGTCCGTGGAGAACGTCAGCTGATCGTACGGCAGAGCGACATCCTTCTCACCCATGCCGAGGAATCCCCCGACCCCGACGATGACGGCAACGACCTTGCCCTCACGGTTGATGAGAATGTCGTTAATGTCGCCGATGCTCTCGTTGGCGGCGTTGACGACGTTCTTGGAGAGCAACTCCTTCGCCGACGCGTCGCCCGAGAAGGCCACCGCGCTATTTTTCTCGACCGTCTCGATTGCGGGAGCGTCCTGCGCGCGCTGAGCCGCGTCCTGCGCGATGGCCGGAACGGTCATCAGAACGGCAAGGGAAGCGGCTGTGACAATCATCTTCTTCATATAGAGCTCCTACGGGGTTCGGGTCCGCGGCGCCACAACAGGGTCGGCCCATATGCCGTGTCGTGGGCAACGTGGTGAAGAACGGTCCCTCGCCGGCGCGGTTCCGCAGGTATTTGCGGTGGGCGGGCACGAGGGCGTTAAGCAATCGATGCAAGCTCCGATCCCTCGGCCGTCGACGGCGCCCGAAGATTGCCCCTGTTCCGTCGGGAACAGCCCACCCGGCTCCACGTTGTAGAGATAGCCAAACCGCTTAGAGGGTTGGACCAGCTCAGATTTTGACTTGATTGTGGCAGGCCCAATCCCCATGTCGTCGGCTCCAACGCGTGAGAGTAGTGCCAATGCTTGCCGTTTCCACCCCGTCTGCCGAACCGCGTCCGTCATCGGGCGGGCTTCGCCGTGCGCGCGTATCAAGCGTGCGCCGGCTCGCGCGCGGCGAGACGCTGTTTCACACGGGCGACGAGCGCGACCAGCTCTACCGCGTTGAGCGCGGCGCCCTTTGCCATTACGTGCGTTGGGACGACGGGCACCACGAAGTCATCGAATTCGCTTTTCCAGGCGACATCATCGGCTTCGGGCATCTGTCGGTGCACACGAGCACCGCGCAGGCCGTGACAAAGACGATCGTCAGCCCCATCAGCGAAGTGGAGTTCGAGCGGCTTCTCGAGACGGACGGCCAGCTCGCCGCGCGCTATGCCGCCGCGGGCGACCGCGAGTTCGACTTCATGCGCGTGCGCTCCATCGAGAGCGGGCGCGGCAATCCCAAGAAGCGTGTGGCCGCGTTCCTCGCCGCCCTTGCCCGGCTGAACGCAGACGAAGGACGCAATCCCGGCGTCATCACTGAGGAGTTCTCGTCAGGCGCCGTGGCAGGCCACCTCAACATGACGGTTGGGGACCTTGCAGGGGTACTGCGCCAACTCGAGTCTGATGGGCTTGTGGCTTCCGATACCGATGGCTTGCGCATCTCCGATATCGACGCGCTGGAGCAGTACGCCGATGCGGTCTGAGTGGCGCCAGCCGGAGCCGGCTCTACTTTGAGCGCACACGCATTGTCGTTTCGAGAACCGCGTCCTTCTTGGACCAGGCGTGCCGCCCGCCGCAGGCCGGGCACCGCACCGGTGGCGCCGGAACTTCCGGCAGGGCCGCGAACGTATCGCGGTCCGTGTCGATACCGACGGGAATCAGCTCGTCCGTTTTCGGACAGCGAATCATGATCGCGCCCATGGCGCTCCCCCTAAGTCCTCAAACGCCGCACGCAGGACCACCGCCTCCTGTCGCAACGTACAAACACGGCGTTTGAACCCCGAAGCAGATTATCACACATCCAGGCCAAATCATGTTCAGCGGCGCCAGCTTGCTCCTGGGAACCATTGCAAAATGGCGGGCGTTCTCGGGGGGGACAGCAATCCCCTGATCCCCTCAAGGAGCGGCAAAAATGAAAATCGAAAACCTCTCGGACCTCTTCCTGCACACGCTGAAGGACATCTACTTCGCCGAAAATCAAATCGTGAAGGTGCTGCCGAAGATGGTGAAGGCGTCCGACTCGAAGGAACTGGCGCGCGCGTTTGAATCGCATCTGGAGGAAACCAAAGAGCAGATCTCCCGTCTGGAGCAGGTGTTCAAACTTCTCGGCAAGAAAGCTGAAGGTGAGAAGTGCCCCGCCATTGAGGGTATCCTCAAGGAAGGCGATGAGCTGATGAAGGAGATCAAGGACCCCGACACCCGCGATGCCGCGATGATTGCCGCCGCGCAGGCCGTCGAGCACTACGAGATAACGCGCTATGGCACGCTTGTATCCTGGGGCGAGCTGCTCGGCCTGCCCGACGCGGTAAAACTGCTATCGGTCACGCTCAAGGAGGAGCACGGCGCCGACGCCAAGTTGAACAAGCTTGCCGAGAACAAACTGAACAAGCAGGCCGCTTAGAAGCTCCCCCTGACAATCCGCACCGTGAAAAGCCGGAACTTCGTTCCGGCTTTTCTTCTTGTGACCGCCGCCGCTCGTCCTGACCGGCTAGATTAAGTGAGGTTGCGAAAGTGGCCGGGGCACAGTTGCGAGTTTTGCGTCGAGCGCCGTAAACGATGCATCATTCGGCGCTCGTCGCGCCCTGCTGAGCGACTGCATCGGTCATTGAGCCATCGGCAATATCTGCGCGCCGCATCTCGAGCTCACGCAGCGCGGCGAGGCCTCCCGCGATTTCCGTTGGAAGTTCGTCGTCGAGATCGCGGCCGCAGGCTTCCCTCAGCCTGCGGCCGATCAACTTCGTCAGTTCCTGGTTCTTCTCGGTCTTCACGTTTAGTCCCATATTCGTGAGAGCATTCGTCGCTCAACCCTTCAGTCTAGCCGAAGTTCCAAAAACGGATGATGGCACGCGGGGCTAGCGACCCCGCGGCCACAAGTCTACTGAGCGAGGATATGGTAGGCGGGGATATCGAGCGTCCAGGATACGCCGGTGGGTGCGAACACCAAGTTGGCGTTGCCCTGCAAAGCGCGGGCGGTGAGTTGCTCGGTGACGACTTGCCCGAAGCCCTTGTGCGAGGGCGACCGCACCTCCGGCCCACCCCTCTCGGTCCAGCTCATGCAGAAGCGGCCTTCGTCGCTGCCAGGGCGCACGCGTTGCCAGCGCACCTCCACGCGGCCCTCGGGCACCGAGAGAGCGCCGTACTTGGCGGCATTGGTAGAGAGCTCGTGCACGGCAAGGCCAATATTCTGTGCCGCCTCCGGCGTAACTATGAGGCCCTGACCTTCGATCTCGATCTGACCGGCGTGGTGATCGAGGTAATGGCCGAGTTGCGACCTCACCAGTTCGGAAATCGACACGCCATGCCAGTCGCGTTGCACAAGCAGGTCGTGCGAGGCGGCGAGCGCCTGCAGGCGCCCCGAGAATCGCACCTCAAAATCATTGACGTCGCGACTGGCGAGCTTCGTCTGCCGGGCCATCGCTTGAATGACGGCAAGCAAGTTTTTCGATCGATGCGTCACCTCGCGCATCAACAACTGGATGTGGTCCTCCCAGCGCTTGCGCTCGGTGATGTCCCGGGCGGTGCCGGTCATGCGCACGGCGACGCCGTCGACGAAATGCGCTCGCCCCTTCGCCGCCACCCAGCGTTCAACGCCGTCGCTGACCCCCTTGACGCGCTGTTCAACGTCGTACTCGACAGGCGCCGAGGCGTCTTGCGCGCGCTCGATAGCGGCCAATGTTGAATCGCGATCGAGCGGATGCAGTGCCGAGACGAAGATATCGAAAGAGACCGGATCATCGGGGCCAAGCCCCCACAGCTCCCGCATGCGCTGGTCCCATGTCAGCGTGCCGCCCTTTATATCCCAATCCCAGGTTCCGGTGGCAGCGGATGCAAGCGCCAGCCGTAGGCGATCCTCGCTTTCGCGCAGCGAGCGTTCCATTCGCTGACGCGTCCGGCTCGCCCCGGCCAGGGCTTCGCCAACCGCTCGGACCTCGGTAATCGAGGACTTGATGGGCACCACGGTCTCGCCGCTACCGAGCTCGCGCGCGCCTTCAACGAGCGCACGCACGGGGTCGGAGATCTTGCGGCCGAACACGTAGGCGAGCAGAGCCGACAGCAGCGCGAAACTGACGGCCAGCGTGGCGACGAGGAACCACGAGTGCACGATCGGCCGATTGGCAATCGCTTCCGGCACGGATGTCGATACCTGCCAACTCGACTGCTGCGAATATGCCGAGGCGCGTAGGACGGACTCCCCGTCAGCGTTGGTGGACCGCCACGGTCCAGCGTGCGCTTCGCTGGCAACTCCGGCAGCTGCGGGGACGACCGTGCCGACGTGCTTCTCGTGATCCTTCGAACGGGCGACGACGGTGCCGCTGCGGTCAGTGACGGTTGCTACCCAACCGGAGTCGAGTTCAGCACGCCGAAGGATATCAAGGATGCGCTCGGGCGCGACGGATGCGCTGAGCACGTAGATCGTCTTGGCGCCGCGCTTGACCGGCACGCTTATGCTGAACGTCGGCGCGTTGCCGGTAGCGCCCCCGAGCGACACGTCCGACACGTGCGCCTTGCCGCTTTCGACGACCTCCTTCCAGTCGTTGTAGGTAGCCTTGGGCAACTCCTCTCCCCACGGAGCGCGGGTGTTGAGGATCTGCTTGCCTGCCCGACTGGTGAGAACGATGTGGTCGCCGCTTATTTCCTGCGCCGCGATCGCCTGATTGTAGAAGGCCTTGAGATCCCCGTCGGTCAACGCCGGCGAGGAGGCGAGCGCGTTGAGGGTTGTCGTCGTCGCCGAGAGGTCGCGGTCGATAACGGTTGCCAGGGTCCGTACGACATCCTCGATCTCGCCTTCCATCGCAGCGCGCTCGAGCGACGCCGAGCGTACGATCATCAAGCCGCTGAAGATCAGGGCCGGAATGAGCAACGCGGCGCTGTAGAGCAGGAACTGGGCCTGGATGGACCAACTGCCCTTGCGCATTCGGTCAAGCATTCGACCAAGTCGTGCTTTGCATCTGAAGGTTGCGCCCATCCCCGACACGACGCGCATTTTGCGCTTTGCAACAGCATGTAACGTGTCTCGCCGTCGGCTGGTTCCCCCCAGGAGCCCTTTGCTGACCCGGGCTGGGGGATCGGTGGCTCGATCGCGAATCATCCCGGCCATGGAACTTGTTGGCCAATTGGGCGTTATTGAGCCTTACGAGCGGGATGATATGGTCCGCGCCTATATAAGCCTTGGCTGATGGCACCAGGGCTCCTTTGAATGACCAAACAGGGGAGGCGGGAGGGCCGTTGATGTCCGACAAGAAGAAGACGGCCTGGGGGATGGCGCCTGATGCAAACGCCCCCCAGGATATGAAGGAGTCCGTGCCGACATCTGCCGGCGCGGCAGTAGTCAACGTGGACTCCATGACTGACCAAGACGACGGCAACGAAGCCGACGGACGCCGCGGGCGCAATCAGCACGTGCTGCCCGGCATCCTCGGCAAACAATTGCGTGCAGCGTACGGCGAGCTTCTCAACGCGCCGGTCCCCGACGCGATCGCCGATCTCATCAAGAAGCTCGAAACTGCCAAGCCCGGAAGACCGGCGGCTAAGAAGGCCGTCGATGAGGAGAGCGGCAAGTGAGTCGCGCCCAAGACAGCAGCCTGCGCGATGACCTGGTCGCAGCGATCCCCAACATGCGGGCGTTCGCCATATCCCTATGCGGCAACCGCGACCGGGCCGACGATCTCGTGCAGGAAGCGCTGGTAAAGGCATGGAACCACCTCGACTCGTTCGAGAAGGGCACCAACCTGAAAGCTTGGCTGTTCACCATCCTTCGTAATGCCTACTTCTCGGAACTGCGCAAAACAAAACGCGAGATTGCCGACAGCGAGGGTCAGCTAGCGGCGAAGCTCTCCGTTGCCCCGGAGCAGCAGGGTCACCTCGACCTTGCCGACCTCAGCAGGGCGCTGGCAAAGCTGCCGCCAGATCAGCGCGAGGCGCTCATCCTGGTCGGCGCCGAAGGCTTCTCCTACGAAGACGCCGCCAACATTTCCGGCTGCGCCGTAGGTACGGTGAAAAGCCGCGTCAACCGCGCCCGCTCGCGCCTCAACGAACTGATGACGACGTTGCCGGGCGATCAACCGGGGGCGGCGGCAGCAGAGAAAGCCGATGCGCCGCCGCGGCCACGTGCGCGCACCGCGCGCGCAGTTTAGCGCCGATCCTCCTCCGACAGGCATCAAAAAAATAGAAGGCGGGCACCAGACCCGCCTTCGTCTCTTCTCGCGTTTGGCGTCCTGACTCAGGCAGTGGCAGCTTGCGTGTCGGGCCGGTGCGCCTTGTAATCGAAGAACAGCGCCTGGCTGATTACAGCCTGCACCGTCTCGGTGCGGAACGGTTTGTTGACGAGGAAGGTCGGCTCCGGCCGGCTGCCGGTGAGCAGGCGCTCCGGATAGGCGGTGATGAAGATCACCGGCACGTCGAACGACTGCAGGATTTCGTTGACGGCCTCCAGGCCAGAGCTACCGTCGGCAAGCTGGATATCGGCGAGAACCAAGCCCGGCTTATGTTTCTTGAAAGCCGCGACCGCCTCGCCGTGCGTGCGCGCAGTTTCGCACACGTCGTGGCCGAGACCGGTAACGAGATCGGCGAGATCTAGGGCGATCATCGGCTCATCCTCGATGATGAGCACGTTGGTCGCCACCTGGTCGGCAATCTCGGAGGCGGCCTGGTCAACCAGCGCCTTCACTTCGGCTTCGTCGGTGTTCAGGACGCGCGCCGTATCCGAGGTCGAGAACTCCTCGACGGCCATCAGCAGGAACGCTTGGCGCGCACGCGGCGTGATGGCTTCGAGCTTGCGGTCGGCGGCGGCGAGCCGCTCCGAGACCGGGGCATCGTATCTCTTCTGGTTGAGCTGTACGGAGTTCCACACATCGAGGAAGCTGCGGTAGGTGGCAACGCGCGGCTCAAGGTCTACGGGAAACATCGATGGCTCGGCGGCGATCGCCTCGAGCATAGCAACGACGTAGGCGTCGCCGCTCTCCTGGCTGCCGGACAGAACGCGCGCAAAACGCCTCAGATAGGGTAGCTGCGGCGCGATGATTTCAGAAATAGACATGATCTCCCCTTATAGTCCGCGAGCTTGTCGGTGTCTTCGCAACCCGCACAAACGCTCAACTCCGTGAAAAGTTCCTTGCCGGGGTCTCAACGCGTCAAAGACCTAGCCCTTAAACAGGGCTAAGTCATTGACCAAATGTGCTAGATTTGCACCGATCTAGCCGCGGCGCAGCATGCCCCCAATGAACGAGAGCACCACGAGGATGATGGCGACCCAAAACAGGATGCGCGCGCCGTCGGTCGCCACCCCGGCCACCCCTCCAAATCCGAGGAAGGCGGCAACCAGTGCGACGATGAGAAAGATAACGGCCCAGTAGAGAAGATTGCCCATGATTTCCTCGCGTCCAGAAGGCGGCGTGTGATTATGAAACTGAACGATGCCTCGTTGGTTCCAGCTATATCGAGTGCAGCGGCCTGGGATGCAGTTCAGTAAACTATGACTGGCATTCGAACACGATCCGATTCTTCCCCACACCCGCCACGAGCACCCGCGAGACCCATGCCGTCTTCCAATCACAACGCGATGAAGCGCCTCATCGAGGAATTCGACTGGGCGGCGACGCCCATCGGACCGATGAGCGAGTGGCCAGGGTCTCTCGAGTGCGCGGTCGACATCATAACCGCATCGCCGGTGCCCATGGTGCTGCTGTGGGGCCCCGACGGCATCATGATCTATAACGATGGCTATGCGGCTTTCGCCGGGGCCCGGCACCCCAGTTTGCTCGGGATGCCGGTGCTGGAAGGGTGGGCGGAGGCCGCCGAGTTCAATCGTCGCGTGATGCAAACCGCGCTCGCGGGCGAGTCCCTGTCGTTCCGCGACAAGCACTTCAGTTTGAAGCGGCACGGGGCGCCCGAGGACGTGTGGACCAATCTCGACTATAGCCCCGTCCATGGCGAGGACGGCAAGCCGGCAGGCGTGCTTGCGATCGTCATCGACACGACGCCATGGGTGCATGCCGAGCGTGCCCAGCGGGAGAGCGAGTCTCGGTTCCGCACGCTCGCGGACAACATCGCTGCCTTCGCCTGGATGGCCGACGAGGCGGGCAGCATCTACTGGTACAACAAGCGCTGGTTCGACTACACGGGCCTGCCGTTCGATGAGCCCAAGCAGTGGGGCTGGCCCCTGCTGCAGCATCCCGACCATGTCGAGCGCGTCATGGACAGGATCAACCGGTGCCTCTCGACCGGCGAGGTTTGGGAAGACACCTTTCCGCTGAAGGGGCGCGACGGCGTATATCGGTGGTTCCTGTCGCGCGCCATGCCCATCCGCGACGAGGCCGGCAACGTCGTTCGTTGGTTCGGCACCAACACGGATATTACCGAGCATCTCGAAGAAGCTGAGCGCAACGCTCAGTTGGCGACCATCGTTGCCACGTCTTCCGACGCGATTATCTCGATGTCCAACGACGGCATCATTCAATCGTGGAACCCCGGCGCCGAACGCATGTTCGGCTATACCGCTGACGAGGTAATAGGAAAGTCAGAGCGGCTGTTGTTCGCCGAAGACGCGGGCGACGAGTTCGAGGAAAAGTATCGCCATTTGCGGCACGGCGAGCACGTGCTGCGTGACACGGAGCGCCGTCGCAAGGACGGCAGCATGCTGGACGTGGCGATCAACGTCGCACCCATGCGCCGTGCCGATGGCAAAATTCTCGGCTTCTCCGCCATCTTCCGCGACATCACCGAGCGCAAGCGCGTGGAAAAGCATCTACGCATGGTGATGCGAGAACTTTCGCACCGAACCAAGAACCTGCTGGCGGTAATCGTCGCCATGGTTCGGCAGACGGCACGCACCAGCGCCGACGTCTCGGTGCTCCAATCGCAGCTTATTCAGCGTCTGCAGAGCCTTTCGGCATCGCACGATCTGCTCGTCGCGGAGGACTGGACCGGCGCCTCGCTGGAGGAGCTGATCCGCGCCGTTCTGCAGCCCTTTACCGGCAATTCGTCGGACGCGCTCGAGTGCCGCGGCCAGCCGGTGTTCGTCAATGCGACGGCGGCGCAGAATCTCGGCCTTGCCTTGCACGAGCTGGCGACCAACGCCGCCAAGTATGGCGCGCTCTCGACCTCCGCCGGCCGCGTCCGCGTGACCTGGGACTTCGAACCCGATGACGCCGATGCGCTCCGCCTCGTGCTTCGCTGGGAGGAACGCGGGGGACCGAAAGTTGCGGTGCCGACCATCAAGGGCTTCGGCCACGTCGTCATCGAACGTGTCGCCGGGCAGGCGCTCAGCGCCAATGTGACCTACGAGTTCCCGCCGCAGGGCGTCAGCTGGTCCATCGCCATGCCGCTCGAGTTCGTGGTGCGCTGGCGCTCGGCCCCAGCCGAGGCCGCCACCGAGCCGGCGTGAGTTCAGGCGACGACTGGGTTCCGTCGCCGTCGAGCCAATGCCGTTATTGGTGGCGCCTATGGTGATGCGTCAAATGCGCGTGAGACGCTTCTCCCAAGGCGCGTGATAGTTACATTCAATTGCGTAGGTGCCGCACAGAGGTCTCCATGGTTCACCCCAAAGCTCCCGGCATTGCAGTGGGCATTACCGAGCCAATGATTCGCGGCCTGGTCGACGCCTTCTATGCAAAGGTGCGGGCCGACGCCGTGCTCGGCCCCATCTTCAATGCGCGGATCCATGACTGGGACGAGCATCTCGCCAAGCTCGCCGATTTCTGGTCGTCGATCGTCATGATGAGCGGTCGCTACAAGGGGCGCCCGATGCCGGTGCACGTCGCCATCCCCGAAATCTCCGATGCGCATTTCGGGCGCTGGCTCGCTCTTTTCGGTGAGACGGCGACCGAGGTTTGCCCGCCGCAGGCCGCACATCTGTTTACCGACCGGGCGGGGCGCATCGCCGAGTCGCTGAAGGCCGGCATCGCCATCGCCCGCCGCGAGGCAGCCACCGCCCCCTAACTGCACGATCTACGGCCGAACCTTGCGGGGAGGCTATAACGATGCCGTGCACGTAACGCGTCGAAGATCCTGCCCACCTCAACATCGGTTGCACGTGCGACTTGTCCGGCGGGAGCAGCCAATGCTGGCCCGCCTGCAAGTCTTGCAATAACCATTCAAGCTGATCCCCCTAGCTTGGCGCGAGAGGGGGTTGCTATCTATCCAGCAAGGCAACCAAGGGCGCGAACGTGGCCAAGACCAACGCCGCAAAGGCGATGTTGATTGCCGCTCTGCTCGCCGCCTGCAGCGGCGAAGCCGGCGCGGAGGACATCGATGCGCTGTTCCTCGGCGGTTATTGGTGCCGCACGCAGGACGACATCAAATCCGAGAACATCCCCCGCAACCGCAGCTTCTTGTTGAGCCGCCAGATCGCCGGCCCGACGACCGAGGACGAATTCACGGAGCGGCTGATCGACATCACCGGCGATGTCCGTGGGCAGCGCATCGTCCTCGCGCAGAAGCTGAAGCTCGCCAACGGCGCCGCATGCAAGACCGACTGCCTGCTGGCACAGCGCATCGTCAACAAGGACATGCTCGAGATCGGCGAGTGGAACTCCAACACGGCCGTGTTCAAATCGAACTCGCCGCGCGAATACGTCTATCGCTGCGAAAAGTAGCCGGCGGCACGACCGCGTCGCTCGACGGTAGGTCCGGCCCCGGCTCATTCCGATAACACTCGACAAGCTGCTCGACTGCTGCGCCTTGCATCGCGGGAGGCGCTTTGCTCCCGCGCAGGCGTATACTCCCCGCCACGGGGGGCTTCGCGGCTTCGGCAGCAGCTCCGACGGCCGGCGTACGGGGCCGCCAATGACCGCGCCAACCATAGGAAGGATGCAGCAATGGAGGTCAAACGCAGCGGCTCACAGCCATCCGGCATAGGGCCGGCAGAATATTTCACCGGCTCGGTGCGGATCGACTCGCGCTTTCAAGGCAGCGAGCCCGCGCGCGTCGGCGGCGCGTTCGTCACGTTCGAGCCCGGCGCCCGCACCGCTTGGCACACGCATCCGCTCGGCCAGACGCTGATTGTCACGACCGGGTGCGGCTGGGCGCAGTGCGAGGGTGCCCCAAAAGTGGAAATCCGCCCCGGCGACGTGGTCTGGATTCCTGCGGGTGAAAAGCATTGGCACGGCGCCACCGCCACCACGGCAATGTCCCACATCGCCATTGCGGAGGCTCTCGCTGGAGAGAGCGTCGTTTGGATGGAAAAGGTCAGCGACGAGCAATACAGGAGGTAGCAGCAATCGAAGTAGGCTTGCGAAAGCCTATACCTTCGTCGTTAGAGAGCTGAGCGGCACGTCCAGCGCATAGACAAAGCCGGTTGGGTGATAGGACAGTTGAACCTCACCGTTCAACTGCTGTCCGAGCGAACCCATCATGCGGGTGCCGAAACTTCGCCGCGTGGGCGTCTCGACGGCGGGACCGTTCTTCTCTGTCCATGTCAGGCGCAGGCGTTGCGCTGGTTCGTCGATCGTCCACGCAATTTCAACTCGCCCAGCGGGTACCGACAGAGCGCCGAATTTTGTGGTGTTGGTGCAAAGCTCGTTGAACGTCATCGCCAACGCGATCACGGCGCCAGATGTCACGCCCATATCGGGGCCAACGATCGAAAATCGTCCCGCGCCTTTGCTCTCATAGGGCTCGGTGGCGCCGCGAACTGTTTTTATCAGACTTGCATCGGCCCAACTGACCTGCATCAGCAGGTCGTGCGCGCGTCCGAGCGCGATCAGGCGACCCTCGATGGCCTGCTTGCCGTGTTCGATGCTGGTCGCCGTGCGCAGGCTTTGCGAGGCAATGGCACCTACAGTGGCGAGCGTGTTCTTGATGCGGTGGTGCAGTTCTTCGTGAATGAGCTTTTGCAGTTTGTCTGCGGCTTCACGTTCCTTGGCGTCGATGCCGGCCTGCGCCAGCAGGGCCTGAGCGTCGATCACGGCCTGTACCAGCAGCAGGCGAAGGCTGTCATTCTCCGCGGTCAAGACCTCCTGCGCCGCCGACAGCGTCGAATCGCCATTGTTCGCTTGTGCGATCGCCTCGACCGCTAGAGGGAGGACGGTATCGGGAACGATTTTGAGAGCGCCCGCGCCTACCATATCCTGAAGTTCGGCGATCATCTGCTTGACCTCCAGCGGCTTCCCAAAGAAGCGGCTGTCGGCAGGCTTGTCCGCGTCGGACACTCTCACTTGGCCGGACACAAGAATGATCTTGATGGTGGGCCACCGGAGGTGCACCGCGTGAGCGAGCTTCAAGCCGTCCATGCTGCCGGGCATCTGGATGTCAGTGAACAGAAGCGAGATGTCCGATCGGGATTCGAGGATAGACAGCGCCTGGTCCGCATTGGAGGCCTCGACCGCCGTGAACCCGGCATCCTCGACGATGTCGACGGCTTTCATACGCAGCACCATCTCATCTTCGACGACAAGGACGTGCGTGGCGGAGCCGGTTTGAGCCGATCCCATGGTTTGATCTCCCAGTTTCTGCAGAGAGCAACGCCCCAGATGCGCGTAACCCATGCCGAGATTTTGGATAGGTTCGCGGGCATTACCCCGACGATCGGTCACTTGCTCGTTGGGACGTCATCCCGCGAGGTCAACCACTCCTCTGCGTGCTCAAGTGAGAATGAATACTCATGCTCAGGCACGCCTGAACGCACTCGTCCTCCCGACGAGAGGTCGACGATGGAGAAGCGCGATTGGCCCTTGCCGACTTTGTCCAGCCGACAGTTCTTACGTTCAGCCAAACGATGAACGCTCTTTTCGTGTCCACTGGTCATGACTCACTCTCTGGGCGAGAGGGAAACAGCTAAACAACGTCCGAGCGTCGAGTGCCACAAGCCAAAACAAGTCTTGATCAGACGATCCGATACTGGATGGGGCGAGCTCTGCTTGGTTGGGAGCCGCGGCGCACGTGGAAGTCACAGTAGGAATGACCTCCGACCTTCGGCTTGCCGCAATAGTGAAATCCGGCGAGTTGAGGATCGCCCATTGGCCAACGACAATGGTGGGGCAGCAGCGTCGTCATCGTCTTTCGCTCGTTGAGCGGAATGACGAGGTCGTCCAGTGACATTGCTCTCGGGGGGCTTTTGAATGTTTCCATCAAAAAGAGTACCACGTATTCTCTATCCTCCGCGGTAGTTATTCTGCGGCGTAACGCTCATATTGGCGACCTAGCTAAGACAATCTTCATCCCCTGCAGCCTGAACACGCCAAACTCGATGCACTCACGATCGACGCAAAAAGCCCCGGATCGCTCCGGGGCTTTTCCTTGTTCACAGCGCGATTGGCTGGAATTTAGTAGTCCATGCCGCCCATGCCGCCCGGCATCGCCTGATGCCCGCTGTCCTTCTTCGGCAGCTCGGCAATCATGGCTTCGGTGGTGATCAGCAGTCCAGCAACGGAAGCCGCATCCTGCAGCGCGCAGCGCACGACCTTGGCCGGGTCGATGACGCCCTGAGCGACGAGGTCGCCGTAGGCGCCGGTCTGCGCGTTGAAGCCAAAGGCATACGTCGCGTTCTCGAGGATCTTGCCGACGATCACCGAGCCATCCTCACCGGCGTTGGTGAAGATCTGGCGTGACGGGGCCTGCAGCGCCTTGCGCACGATGGCGATGCCGGTCTTCTGATCGTCGTTGGTGGACTTCAGGGCGTCGAGCGCCTTGATGGCGCGCAGCAGCGCCACGCCGCCGCCGGGGACGATGCCTTCTTCAACGGCGGCACGCGTGGCGTGCAGTGCATCGTCGACGCGATCCTTGCGCTCCTTCACCTCGACCTCGGTGGCGCCGCCAACCTTCAGCACGGCAACGCCGCCGGCCAGCTTGGCCAGACGCTCCTGCAGCTTCTCCTTGTCGTAGTCCGAGGTGGTCTCCTCGATCTGCTGCTTGATCTGGGCGACGCGGCCCTGGATCTCAGGCTTCTTGCCGGCGCCGTCGACGATGGTGGTGTTCTCCTTGGAGATCGACACCTTC